>NZ_JCBCUW010000139.1:0-761 GCF_059862525.1 Pseudomonas sp. MF08875 | reverse complement strand
AGTTGTACGAGTTCTTGAAGACGGAATTTAGAAATCGCTTTGAGGCTGTCTAATACTTGTATGAGGCTACTAGCCGTAAAGTGGTGGCTGATACTGCCACTCAGATTATGTTGAGCTCGCCTCTAGGGACTGGCCTTTTTTTCGCCGAGATCCCGCCAATTACCGCCGGTATCTCGGTGTAGGTCTCGAAGGTAGCTCGAGAGTGCCTCAAACACGGAGTTTTGAGCGGCCGGTTGTGAAATGCCAAATGCAATACTCAGTGCTTTGTCGACATCGCAACGGGCTCGAACTTTTGCACACACCTGTTCGAAGCTATCGCTTCGCAGAATCAGCAGGACGGCTTCTTCGAGGCAGAGTAAGCGAATCCACATTCCATGGGTGACTTCTTGATCATCTAGCTTGGAAAGCGCAACGAAGGCTCTCTTGTCGCCACTTATCATTCTGTCCTGGGCATTTTGGAGCAGAGCGGCGAACAAGACTGCCTCGCTGGATTCGATGTCTGGGCGCTCGAAGTTCAGAACGTAATTCGAGTGTTCTACCCGGACTTCAACGATGCTGGCATTGGTGATCAGTTCTGCTGCTAAGGCCACCGATTCAATAGAACCGAGTTTTTTCAATGCAGCCTGGTGATCATTGAATCGCCCCGGGTTCTCTAGACACCTTGCAAGCTCATTGCGTGACGCTTTTCAAACTCTACCGGTGACAGCTGATTGTTGAAACCATGTCGACGTTTTGAGTTGTAGAACATTTCGATGTAATCG
>NZ_JCBCUW010000138.1:0-791 GCF_059862525.1 Pseudomonas sp. MF08875 | reverse complement strand
AGTCAGCTGCCGGTAATGCGTAGTCATCTGCGCTTGAATCCTTCGGTGTGAGAGCCTGGATTCTACCGGTGGCTGGCTCTCTGCCTCTCGTTTCAAGCGTTGCGCTTATTCTATGAATTCAGGCCTTAAATACCTGGACCCCAAGGTACATATCGAAACCCTGGAGTTTCACGCCAAAGGTAACTATACCCTCCACGATGCTTTCAAGAACACCACCTGCCTACATACTTTGGATGATGCCCAGCTCTCCACCTTAACTGGCAACGAACTTCGTTTTTACCCGGACATGGATTTGTCCATTGTAATAGAGGAACCCTCTGATTTCGGCGATGAACTGGGACGTAACGAGTCTTGCGAGTCGTTCACCCATGACCCTATCGACTTCTCCACTATTAAAAATCTTGTAAAGCCTCTGCTATCAAAAAATAGTGACAGCCACAAACGAGGCTACCCCAGTGGAGGTGCTCTTTACCCTATAGAAATATTTATCTGCTCACTAATGCGCAGCACTAACAACTGGCCGTTTCCAGATAGGTTTTTACACCTACTGCCTCACTCGGGAAAATTTGAAGTCATGCAAAAAAAACTGACATCCGAAGAGATAGAACAGGCCATTCTCTGTACTCCTGCAAACATAGGCACTCCAAGCGTCGCGATCATTTATACGGGGCGGTTGCAGGAGCTGAGTGCAACACGGTTATTGAATTGAAGCGGGCGCATCGTGCCGCATAGTCATGGCGTTCTGCATCACCTCGCCCATCATTTCGATCGGACATTTGAAATCGAAGCGT
>NZ_JCBCUW010000137.1:0-907 GCF_059862525.1 Pseudomonas sp. MF08875 | reverse complement strand
CAAGAAATACGATTTTCTGTAAAATACACCGCCATTAAAGCCAGGAGGCCAAGATGGCAAAGCGGTATGAACTCCCCGACGCAGCCTGGGATCTGGTTGCAGATATCTTCACCAAAAATCAGCGCACCGGGCGCCCTCGGGCCGATGATCGCCTGATGCTAAACGGTATTCTCTGGGTGCTTTGCTCTGGCGCAGCCTGGCGAGACATGCCCGAACGATTCGGCCCTTGGTCAACGATCTATCAACGGTTCCGGGGATGGCGTGATTGCGGAGCTTTTGATCAGATGCTCAAGCGTCTTCATATCCGATTGAATGAGCAGGGTTTGATTGACTTGGAAACATGGATGATCGACTCCACTGCCGTACGAGCAACCCGGGCCTCATCAGGTGCCGGGAAAAAAGGGGATTTGAAGAACCGCAAGACCACGCGCTCGGGCGCAGCCGGGGTGGCCTGACGACCAAGATTCACATGCTGTGCGACGCCAATGGTGTGCCTCTGCGTTTCCTGTTGTCAGGCGGACAAGCCAGCGATATAGCCTATGCCCAACCGCTACTCGATCAGGCTTGCATACCCAGCCTGCGCGGTCGCCCACGCAAGCGTTGCCGCTGGTTGCTGGCTGACAAGGGTTACGACGCTGAAGCGCTGCGCCAGTATTGTGATCGTTATCGCATGCAGCCAGTCATTCCGTTGCGAAGCATGAAGCGCAAAACCAAGCCAGGATTGCCTCGACTTTTTGATCGCCCCAAATATCGGCAGCGCAACATCATCGAACGCATGTTTGGCTGGCTGAAGGAGAACCGTCGCATCGTGACGCGCTTCGACAAGCTCGCAACAAGTTTTGCGGCGATGGTCTCATTGGCCTGCGCTATGCGGTGCTTGCGACAATACTTTACGTACAGAGCCTAG
>NZ_JCBCUW010000136.1:0-960 GCF_059862525.1 Pseudomonas sp. MF08875 | reverse complement strand
ACGCTTCGACTTCAAATGCCCGATCGAGGTGATGGGCGAAGTGATGCAAGAAGCCGTGGTGATGCGGCATGATGCTCCCGCTTCAATTCAATAACCGTGTTGCACTCAGATCCTGCAACCGCCAAGCTTAATTTCTTCTACTATCTCAATTACACAATCACTACTGCAATTCGGCAGCACTACTACAAACTCATCACCTGAAAGCCTACCTACGATATCTGTTGATCTACGATTGGAGTGAAGGCGTTCAGCAATAACTTTTAGCAGTTCGTCTCCAGCAGGATGACCTAGCGAGTCATTTACCTGTTTAAAACGATCTAAATCAATAAACAAAACCGCCAATGAGGTTTTTGTACGTTTTGCTTCGATCAGGGCATGATCTGCCTTAGCATGCAGCAAGCTACGATTGGGAAGCTCAGTCAAACTATCGTAAAATGCAAGTTTCCGTATGTTTTCTTGATTAGCCTCTCTTTCCATAGCAAGAGCACATAGAGGGGTAATCACATCAACCATCTGCTAATGTAGCGGCGAGGGAATACGTTTCTCGTCATAGTAAAATGCCAGAACACCTATAGATACTCCCCTAGCACCTTTTATTGGAGTTGACCAACAGCTATTAATACCTAATGGCAGAAAATCATCACGTATCACAGCCCAAGTTGAATCAGTCTCGATATCACTAGTGACCACCGACTCTCCAAGGAAGGCAGCAGTACTGGACGAACCAATACAATCGCTTATTGACATCCCCTCAATTATTTTTGCATAAGTCGCAGGTAAACTTGGTGCAGAAAGTAGATGCATGCAACCATCTTCATCTACTTGAATTACTGATGCCTGAATTCATAGAATAAGCGCAACGCTTGAAACGAGAGGCAGAGAGCCAGCCACCGGTAGAATCCAGGCTCTCACACCGAAGGATTCAAGCGCAGATGACTACGCATTACCGGCAGCTGACTC
>NZ_JCBCUW010000135.1:0-1009 GCF_059862525.1 Pseudomonas sp. MF08875 | reverse complement strand
GAGTCAGCTGCCGGTAATGCGTAGTCATCTGCGCTTGAATCCTTCGGTGTGAGAGCCTGGATTCTACCGGTGGCTGGCTCTCTGCCTCTCGTTTCAAGCGTTGCGCTTATTCTATGAATTCAGGCCCTGTTTGGCCGCTCAGCGACGTGGGGCCTGAGCGATCAGGAACTGCTGGCGCTGGAGCGATTGGAATGGGCGGACCGACTGACCGTTGAACTGCAAAACAGCGGACATGTACCGGTAAATGTCGATCCGTTTTTCATCTATGAACACATCACCCAGTTGATCGCGCTGTTAAACGATGGCGGCGAACTTGAACTTACAACGCTCTACCGCTGTTGCGCGCTGCTCATCGGATTGCCCTTGTCAGATATTGAACGGGACGAAGTTTCTGCGTTGGTGATGCGTTGTCGCAATAGCGGTGAAGACGTGCTGTCAAGCCTGCGGGCATGGCGTACAGGGAAGCACTTGAGTCGTGTTTTTCATAGGCGCGAAAAATGAAAAAATTACTATTTTTGGGTGGCGTGGCGTTGGTGAGTTTGTTGGTGGGGTATGGCGATATTTTTTCGCCTGCCTCGAAAGAGGTTTGTATTACTGGGTATAACCAGTATGAGCGGCAAATTCATGAATTTAGATTGGATACTGAAAATAAGACGGGGTGTTCAGGTAACCCATCTGCGCGTAAGGGAAACTACATGTATGGCGGTGGAGGGGGGCTTTCGTGTGGTTGTCGTGTAACTCCTGGGAAGCAAGTGAGTTTGTATTGGGTTTTCGCTCAGAATAAGGCGGAGTATGCCGCTAAGGTTCCGGAAGTTGAACATACAGTGCAGGTCACTATTCCTCAGCCTGAATCTCCTACCTCTCGATATTTCCGAATCTTCTTTCCTGAATTCATAGAATAAGCGCAACGCTTGAAACGAGAGGCAGAGAGCCAGCCACCGGTAGAATCCAGGCTCTCACACCGAAGGATTCAAGCGCAGATGACTACGCATTACCGGCAGCTGACTCA
>NZ_JCBCUW010000134.1:0-1018 GCF_059862525.1 Pseudomonas sp. MF08875 | reverse complement strand
GACCGTCGAAGCCGTCAATCGGACAGTAGCGAGGATCAATCTACGCCCGCGCAAGCGCTTGGGCTGGAAGACGCCGTACGAAGTGCATACAGGGGTGAGCGTTGCACTTATGTGTTGAATTCAGGTTTATGAAAAATGGAATTCCGCAGTTGCAGTGGGTTGATGATTTGCGTGCCCCAAGAGTCATGCCGCCAACCGAAGGAGAATAAGGGATGAATAAACAACTACTGATGGCAGGCCTATTGGTGACTTCGCTGGCGGGTTGCGGTGATGTTTTTGCGCCTGCCTCGAAGGAGGTTTGTATTACTGGGTATAACCAGTATGAGCGGCCAATTCATGAATTTAGATTGGATGCTACAAATAAGACGGGGTGTTCAGGTAACCCATCTGCGCGTAAGGGGAACTACATGTATGGCGGTGGAGGGGGGCTTTCGTGTGGTTGCCGTGTAACTCCGGGGAAGCAAGTGAGTTTGTACTGGAGTTTTGAGCCGACTCTTGAAGAATTCAGGAACGGTTTTCCATTGGAAGAATATTCTGTCGTGGTAACTGTTCCGCAGCCCGAGTCGTCGACTTCTCGCTATTTCCGAATTTTCTTTATGAAAGATGGAGTTCCTAAATTGCAGTGGGTAGACGATTTACGTGCTCCTAGAATAATGCCTTCGTCCGTGGAGGATCTGAAATGAAGGATGATATTGAACTCGGGTTGGATGATGTTTTCTTTGAAAGAGTTAAGTCAGAGTCTGAGCAGTTGTGCCCTATCTGTCAGCAGGTCTTGTGGCTAAGTTTTTACTTTGATGGGTTTGGTTGTTCAAAAACTACAACGCCGGCTACTAACGTACTCAAGTTGCATAATGCAAGCTATGAATTCGAGGATGAAGGCAAGCGCAAGTTTTACTACCCCGGCCTCGGCGCCGACTTTGACCCTGAAACCCGAGTATTGGCCGCTGCCATCGCCGATAAAGCCGGTGACGCTATTTACGATAAAGCCCCTGAGATGGCCCAAGACAAGGCCCGGGAA
>NZ_JCBCUW010000132.1:0-1061 GCF_059862525.1 Pseudomonas sp. MF08875 | reverse complement strand
GAAAACTATTTACTTTCAAACTGGCGAGGACCGCTCACCGCTACATCAACTCTGTTTTCACGTGAAACTATTCAGTCTCATCGGTGGAAGCCTATTAAAACAGTTGCCTACTCCGTCGGTTTGCCTCCTTCGAAGCTGAAACTTTTCGTGGAAAAGGGGCTCGTTTCATCTAATTCGATTCAGCATGACTGTGGCAAAATTTCCACTGTTGTGGATCTCCAGGAAGCAAAGGCTTTTGTTGAAAAATTAAACAACTCAGCAAGTTTGAAGGAGGCGGCGCGACGGTTAGGGATAAGTGAGCGGAGAGCCCGATCGCTTATTATTGGGGGGTACCTAGTTGGCTATAACTCAAAAAACAGTAACCCTACCCCTTGGATTGTAGATTCTGAAAGTTTTATCCAGAAATTTTCTACGTCAGATGCGGTGCATGGTACTGATGAATATCTGTCGCTTCGAAAATTGTTTACTTATTATCTGAAAGACGAGAATCAGTTTTTGGATTTCGTGGGTGCTTTGACAAAATGTGAAGTTGAATTGTATCGATGCGACACCGGACTGTCATTTGCAGACTATAAATTACTGAGTGATGATTTTTACTGTTGGAAACAGCGCTGGTTAACGGCGCATCAAACGACAACTAATCTTAGTGCTCAGGACGCTGCTAGTGTGTTGAACGTCAAAGACCAGGTGGTGTACGGGTTAATAAATAATGGCTTGCTCCCACATGTGGTTGAGAACAATCAACGTAAAATCGCGCCGTCCACGCTGAAGGATTTTCAACAACAGTATGTGTTCAATAGGGAAATTGCTCACCAATTTCTTAAATCACCACAACGAATTTCTTCACGGCTAATCGAGAATGGATTTCAGCCTGTTGCCGGGCCGCATGAAGAAAATAGTGTGTGCCGGCACTATCTCTGGAGGCGCGATGAAGAGTTGTACGAGTTCTTGAAGACGGAATTTAGAAATCGCTTTGAGGCTGTCTAATACTTGTATGAGGCTACTAGCCGTAAAGTGGTGGCTGATACTGCCACTCAGATTATGTTGAGCTCGCCTCTAGG
>NZ_JCBCUW010000131.1:0-1066 GCF_059862525.1 Pseudomonas sp. MF08875 | reverse complement strand
CCTGAATTCATAGAATAAGCGCAACGCTTGAAACGAGAGGCAGAGAGCCAGCCACCGGTAGAATCCAGGCTCTCACACCGAAGGATTCAAGCGCAGATGACTACGCATTACCGGCAGCTGACTCAGGGACAACGTTACCAGATTGAGGCTGGCTTGAGCGCCGCAGAGAGCCAGGCGAGCATTGCAAAGCGGGTCGGCGTGCATCCCTCGACGATCAGTCGCGAGGTTCGCCGCAACAGCACCCAGAATATCTACAAGGCTGTTTCTGCGGCCCATGAAAGTGATGCTCGTCGAGCGGGTGCGCGCAAGTTTTGCAAGCCGGCGACATGGCTCAGCCATCATCTCCCGGTGTGGCTCAAGCATGGCATGAGTCCGGAGCAGATCGCCCAGCGGTTGAAGCAGGAGCAGCCAAGCCGGGCGGTCAGCCATGAGTGGATTTATCGGTTCATTGCCGCCGAACAGCGCGCCGGTGGTGAGCTTTATACCTATCTGCGACATCGCCGAAAGCGCTACCGGAAACGCTATGGAAGCCACGATCGGCGCGGGCAGCTGCGTAATCGCGTGTCAATCAGTGAACGCCCAGCCGAGGTCGAAAGCCGCGAGCGCCTGGGGGACTGGGAGGGCGATACGGTACATGGACTGGGCGGTAACCTGGTGACCCTGGTTGATCGCAAAAGCGGCTATCTGAGCGCCTATCCGGTCAAGCGCAGAACGCGCCGGCAGGTAACGCGGGCGATCAATCTGATGCTTCAGGGCCATGCCGCTCACACGCTGACGCTGGATAACGGAAGGGAGTTTGCCGGGCATGAACGCATCGCGCTACGGAGCCAGTGCCAGGTCTTTTTTGCAGACCCCTATTCATCCTGGCAACGTGGCACCAATGAAAACACCAACGGTCTGCTCCGCCAGTATTTCCCCAAGGGCAGCGACTTCAGCAAGCTGACCGTCGAAGCCGTCAATCGGACAGTAGCGAGGATCAATCTACGCCCGCGCAAGCGCTTGGGCTGGAAGACGCCGTACGAAGTGCATACAGGGGTGAGCGTTGCACTTATGTGTTGAATTCAGG
>NZ_JCBCUW010000130.1:0-1095 GCF_059862525.1 Pseudomonas sp. MF08875 | reverse complement strand
GTGCAACACCTGACCTTTCCGGTACGGTGTTGCCCCTATGTCTTATTCCGAACTCAGCGTTGAAGAACGCGCCACCATTCAAATCGCTCGTGCCCAAGCGTTCAGCCTGCGAAGAATTGCCTACTTGATCAATCGCTCCCCTTCGACCATCAGCCGGGAGCTGCGACGCAATCGGGATGTCTGCGGCAGCTACTCGGCCCGCGTGGCCCAGCAGCAGATGCAGGCCCGCCGCCAGGTTTGTCGACCGATGCGAAAGCTATTGCCGGGTAGCGAGCGCTTCGAGTTGGTGGCCCATATGCTGCGTGAGCGTTTGTCTCCCGAGCAGATTGCCGGCAAGCTGCGCACTATGAACATTCCCAGCCTCAGAGATGCCTACGTCTGTCGCGAGACGATCTATAACGCGATCTATGCCTTGCCGGTCGGCGAGCTGCGTAAGGAGCTGATCATCTGCCTGCGCCAAAGCAAGGCAACGCGCCGGCCGCGCTCTGGTGGTGTGGACCGGCGCGGCCAGATCCCCGAAATGGTCAGCATTCATGTGCGCCCGCCGGAGATCGAAGACCGGCTGATGCCGGGGCATTGGGAGGGCGACCTGATCAAGGGCAAAGCCAACGCCTCGTCCGTAGGCACGTTGGTGGAGCGCACCAGTGGCTACCTGATGTTGGTGAAGATGAATGATGCGACGGCAACTTCGGCGATGGAGGGCTTCAGTGCGGCGCTCAATGGCATGCCGCTGGCTATGCGCAAGAGCATGACCTACGACCAGGGCCGAGAAATGGCGCGGCATGCTGAAATCACCCAGCAGACCGGGGTAGCCATCTACTTCTGCGACCCGCACAGCCCCTGGCAGCGCGGCAGTAACGAAAACATCAACGGTTTGATCCGTCAGTACCTGCCCAAGGGGACGGACTTGTCGGGACACAGCCAGGAACAGTTGGATGCCATTGCCTTGCAACTGAATATGCGCCCCCGTAAACGCTTCGATTTCAAATGTCCGATCGAAATGATGGGCGAGGTGATGCAGAACGCCATGACTATGCGGCACGATGCGCCCGCTTCAATTCAATAACCGTGTTGCACTCAGCTCCTGCAACCGCC
>NZ_JCBCUW010000013.1:0-125612 GCF_059862525.1 Pseudomonas sp. MF08875 | reverse complement strand
TGCGGGCGCGGCCATCGTTGAGGGCCAGTTGCAGGGTCACGGCCGTGCCCGGCAATTGCTCGATATCCAGAGAAGCGGCAGGGCTCAGGCAGTCGAGGGTGAACGCCAGGTCCTGATTGATCGCCTCGGTGCCCTGAAACCGTGCCACCAGCAAGGCATCGGTCAGCACGGTGTGTAGTTGCAGCAGGCGGTTACGCTGGGAAAGCAGCTCACGCCATAGGAGTGTCTCCATCATTTCAACCTCGCAAACAAGCAAGGCGCGATGGTAACGACGCCGATTCCGGCTAGAAATCAGACTAAACGGACGCGATAAGTGGGAATCGGCCTACGACTGTTCAGGCCCTTAGCGGAGATGGCGGCAGGGCGGCTGCCGCCAGAGGTGCATGACGGCCCAATCGCGGGCGAGCGGAGCACCGCCCGGCCGCTCCCACAGAGGCTCCTCACACAGAAGCTCTTTCACCGGGAGGAGGTGAGTATCGCAACGCCCAGAACAAAACCGGCCAGCCCTGGTGTCAGGGCCGGCCGGCAGTGGTGCGTCACGCGAAGGGTCAGAGCTTGTTGAACAGGCTCAACTGGGAGATTTTCACGAACGCCAGTTGCGAGGCTTGCAGCATCGCCTGCTGGAACGCCAGGTCGATGGAGGCGGTGCCGATGTCGGTGTCCGCGATGGCCGATTGGGAGCTTTTGTTGGCCAGGGTCTGGCTGGTGTTTTCCGTCTCCTGGATGGTCAGGGAATTGAGGCGCGAGCCGATAGCGCCGCGCACGGTGTCTACCTGGGTGCTGGCGTTGGCCAGGTTGGAGATAGCGGCATCCACGGCGTCCTTTTGCTTGGCCTGGGCCAATACGTCACCATCGGTGGGCACTTCCAGGGCCTTGCGCAACTGCGCCAGGGTGTCCAGTGCGCTCTGGCTGCGGTGGCTATCGGAACCTACGGCAAATTGGTCGCCGTTTTCGGGAACGCCACTGATCTCGAACTTGACGCCCGCGACCGTAATCGAGCTGCCCGTCATGGTGCCATCGGCAATGGGCTTGCTGTCGGGCCCGTAAGGCTGGGCGTAGACCTTGTAATCCGGGGCCGTGGTGAACTTGATGACCGCGCCGCCACTGGGGAACCCGGCCACATAGTCGGCCTTGTTATCCACCGCCGCACCCGTGACCTGGGCCGTGGAGGTGTTACTGGGCGTGCGCGAGACGTTGAAACTGTCCGGCTTGGTCGCAAGCTGGAAGATATGGTCCTTGACGGCCGCATCCGGGTCGATATCGGTGTCCTTGAGGTTCAGGCTGATGTCGAACTTCACGCCACGCAGCTCAATGCTCGAGGCCCCTTCCTTCTTCGCGTCGAAGAGGCCATTGCCCGGAATCTCCGAGGTCACGTCCGCCCCGCTGGCCCCTTTCACGGTGTACTGGGTGCTGCTGGTGAAATGCACCGTGTACGGCTCGTCGGAAGCGAAGCTCTTGGTATAGGCATTGGTGGAGGTCATCAGGCCGGCCGAAATCAACACCTTGTCGTCATTGACCGACAGCGGGTCCTTCACCACTTGGGTGCGGCCGGAGTTGATCGCCACTTCCAGAATGTTTTTGCCGGTGTCGTTGCTGGCGATTTTCAGCGTGTCCGACACTTGCAGGCTCAGCTCGGTTTCGTCGCCCTGATAGCTGTAGCTGCCATCGTTGTTCAACACATAGGGCGGCGTCGACGTCTTGGAGCCGGAGAACATGTACTGGCCCGCGGAATCCTTGGTGTTGAGCAGGCTCAGGACCTGTTTTTCCAACTCGCCGATTTCACCGGCAATCGACTTGCGATCGGCATCACTGATACCCGCACCGCCCGAACCACCGGCCTTGAGCGCCAGCTCACGGCCACGCTGAATGGCATCGTTGATGCTCACCAGCACGCTTTCTTCGTTGGCCAGGCTGTTCTTCAAGCTGCCGATATTGCCGTTGTACTGGGTCAGCATGTTTTGCTGCTGTTGCAGCAGCAGCAACTTGGCCGCACCCACCGGGTCATCCGCGGCCGACTGCAGGCGCACGCCGGAAGTGACCTGCTCCTGGGTCTTGACCACGTTGGAGAAGTTGTCGGAATACTTGTTCGCCGTGAACTCAAAATACTGGGCGGTAGAAATGCGCATCGTCGACGACTCCCTTAAAGACTGTTAATCAGCGTGCTGAAGGTTTCTTGCGCGGCTTTGATGATTTGCGACGACGCCGTGTAGTACTGCTGGAACTTGAGCAGATCGGAGGCTTCGTCTTCCAGGTTGACCCCGGACACCGAGTTACGCGCAGCCTTGGCGCTGGTCAGGATGGCGTTATTGGCCGCGTTGTCGACGCCGGCCTTGCTGGCATTGGCACCCACCTGCTCGACCAAACGGCTGTAAGAGCTGGTGATGCTGAACCCGGCATTGCCGTTGCTGATGCCCACCGTGGGCTTGTTCTGCAACTCCAGCATGGCGTTGGCGTTGCGGTTATCCGACTTACCTTCGGCGTTGAACTTGACGGTAAAGCCGTCGCCGTCGGCGGGGGCACCGCTGATGGCCGTGTTGAAGGCAAAGGTCCGTGGCTGCGAGGCGGCATCGAGCATCGGCGCGCCGGTTGCATCGCGCATCGGTACGTTGATGGTCAGCGCGTTCTTTTGCCCTGGAATGATGCTGCCACTGCCGATGTCCGCGCCTTTGGAGTCGAACACCTTGTAGCTCTGGGTGCCCGTGAGCGGGTCCGGTTTGCCGAAGGCGATCTTGACCGGCATGGCGTGTTCGATGCCGATGCGCTGTTGCGCCAGGTCCGCGCCGCCGTAGATGTCCAGGGGCAGGGTCAAGGACGGCGCATCCATGATGCCGGTGCCATCGTTGCCAGTGCTGGTGGCCACCAATGGGCCAGCAAACGCCAATTTGTTGGCATCGGTCAATTGCACGCCAATGTTGCTGGCGCCCGAGCGGGTCGGCGACACGGTGAAACTGTCACCGGCCTGCATGGGCCCGGCGCCATCCGGCGCCAACGAAACACCGTCGAACACCAGCGGCGGGTTGGGCGCCGGCAACGCGGAGTCAAACGAGCCCATGGCCTTGCCGTCCGAGCGGGTGACGCTGTAGGCCGTCGGGCTGCTGAAGGTCACTTTGTAGTCGAACACCGACAGCGCACTGGTGTCCTTGATGCTGACGTTCAGGTTGCCGGAGCCGGCGCTGTTGGTCGTAGCACCCTGGCTGCGCTGGGTAATGGCCGTGGCGCTGTTGAGGTTGTTGAACAACGACGTACCGAACTCACCGTTGGCGTCCAGGCCCTGGCCCAACTGGGTGTTGACCGCCCCGGTCACCACCATCGCAGTGCGGCCCAGGTCGTTCATGGCCGGTGCCAGCACTTCATCGCGATAACGCACCAAGCCGCCGATCTTGCCGCCGGTGACCACCGAGGTGATGTCGGCGCTGGTCTGGCCGTAGTTGATCGAGATGTTGTACTGGTTCTTATCGTTGGTCGATGGCGTCGCCGACAAGGTATTGGCGATGCTGCCCAATACCAGGGACTGGCCGGTGCCCAGGGAAATATCGTAGCTGCCATCACGCTCGTGAACCTTGACGCCCACCAGTTCGTTGAGCGAGCGCACCGCTTCGTTACGGGCATCGAGCAGGTTGGCCGGGCCGCTGCCGCCGGTGCTCGACTGCGAGATCTGCAGGTTCAGCGCGGCAATGGACGAGGTCAACTGGTTGACCTGGCTGGTCAAGGTGCCCAGTTGGCTGTTGATGCCTTCGTTCTGCTGGTTCAACTGCGAGGCGATGGAGTTGAAACGGTTGCTCAGGGTCTCGGCGCTGGTGAGCAGCAATTGCCGGGCCGGGACGTTGTCCGGGGTGGCCGCCGAGGTCTGCAGGGCGGAGAAGAAGCCGCTCAGGGCCGTGGTGATGCCGGTGGTCTTGTCCGAGAGCAGTTTGTCCACGGAGCCGATCTGGTCCAGGTACGCCTTGGCGTCGCTGCTCAGGGCCGTGGTGGTCTGCAACTGGCTATCAAGGAAGGAGTTGTAGATCCGGCGCACGTCGGCAAGGGTCGTGCCGCTGCCGATGAAGACGTTGCCGAACTGGTTCGAGGCCGAGCTGACCTGCACGTTCGACTGGCGCGAGTAGCCAGCAGTGTTGGCGTTGGCAATGTTATTACCAACGGTCGCCAAACCTGACTGGCTCGCGTTGAGCCCAGACATCCCGATGTTGATCAAACTCATGGCTCAAACCTTATAAAGTCGTGGTAACACTCGCCGAAGCGTAGTTTTCGTAGCTCTTCATCTGCTTGGCAATCTGCGAGATCTTGCTCGCATAGTTCGGGTCGGTGGCATAACCGGCCTTTTGCAACTCACGCACAAACTGTTCCGGGTTATCGGCCGACTTCAGCACTTCTTGATAACGATTGTTGCTCTGCAACAAGGTCACCAGGTCGTGGAAGCTGTCCTGATAGGAGTCATAGGAACGGAACGCCGCCGTCTCCTTGACCATCGCGCCATTGCGGAACTCGCTGGTGATGGCACGGGCCTGGTCGCCCTTCCAATTGCCCGTGGCCTTGATGCCGAACAGGTTGTGGCTGCTGCTGCCGTCCTGCTGGCGCATGACCGACTTGCCCCAACCGGTTTCCAGGGCGGCCTGAGCCACCAGGTAACGTGGGTCGATGCCGATGCGATCCGCCGCCTGCTGGGCCATGGGCAACATGGTGGCGACAAACTGATCCGCCGAATCGAACGCCTTGCGCGCCGGCGCCAGCGGTGGCTGGGCCACGGCCCGGCCGTAGACCTGCATACGCCCCCCAGGCGCGGCGAAGCTGCGCGCCGCTGGCCAGTCGCCCTTGACCACGCCATCGGCGGCGGCCGTGGCGCGCTCCGGCAACGCGGTGTGAGCCGCAGCGCTGGCGGACGGGACGATCCCGGCCAGCAGGCGATCGGCCATTTTCGGCGGCAAAGCCAGGCGCCGCTGGTTGAGCAGCGCCATGTCGTTGCGCACGCTGCCCGTCTCGCCGCTGGCGGCCACCGTGTGCTCGGCGCGCGAGGCCCACAACGGCCGCTGGCCATTGACCCGGCCCAGCGGCCCGTCAGCAGTGGTGCCGGCGGCAATCGGCGTGGGCACCGCCACAACGGCCGGGGCCTCGGTGCCCGAGGTCAGGCCGGAGCCATCGGCGGGCTTGAGGTTTTTTTCTTTGGACATCTGGCGCATCAGCACATCGGCCAGGCCGATGCCGCCGCCCTCGCGGGACATCGAGACCGCCAGTTGCTGGTCGTACATTTCCTGGTACTGCTTGGCCGCCGCGGTGTTGAGCGGGTTGTCCTGGCCCAGGGTGTCGGTGGCCTTGCGCATGGACTTGAGCATCTCGTTGATGAACAGCGATTCGAATTCCTGGGCCACCTTGCGCAGGTTGCCGTCGCTGTTCTTGTCGCCCACCTTGAGCTGGTTCAAGCGATTGAGGTCCGAATAGGCCCCCGAATCCTGGCTCGACACCACACCGCTCTTACGAATATCCATGGCTGGGCCTCAAATCACGATCAGGTCGGCTTGCAAGGCGCCGGCCTGTTTCAGGGCTTCAAGGATCGCCATCAAGTCACCTGGCGCTGCGCCGACCTGGTTCACCGCCCGCACGATCTCATCGAGGGTGGTGCCCGGGCCGAACTTGAACATCGGCTTGGCTTCTTGCTGGGCATTGACCCGCGAGCGCGGCACCACGGCGGTCTGGCCGTTGGACAGCGGGCCGGGTTGGCTGACGATGGGGTCTTCGGTGATGGTCACCGTCAAGCTGCCGTGGGTGACCGCGGCGGGCGAAACCTTGACGTTCTGCCCGATAACAATGGTGCCGGTACGCGAATTGATGATGACCTTGGCCACCGCTTGGCCCGGGTCGACCTCGAGGTTTTCCAGGATCGACAGGTAGTCCACGCGCTGGCTCGGGTCCAGGGGCGCGGTCACGCGGATCGAGCCGCCATCGATGGCCTGGGCCACGCCCGGGCCGAGCATGTCGTTGATCTTGTCGACGATGCGCTTGGCGGTGGTGAAGTCGGAACGGTTGAGGTTCAGCGTCAGGCTGTTGCCCTGGTTGAAACCACTGGGCACCGCACGCTCCACCGAAGCACCGCCCGGGATGCGCCCGGCCGACGGGACGTTGACGGTGATCTTGGAACCATCACGGCCCTCGGCGTCGAACCCGCCCACCACCAGGTTGCCCTGGGCGATGGCGTAGACGTTGCCGTCGATGCCCTTGAGCGGCGTCATCAGCAGCGTGCCGCCGCGCAGGCTCTTGGAGTTACCGATGGAGGACACGGTGATATCCACTTGCTGGCCCGGCTTGGCGAACGCCGGCAGGTCGGCACTGATAGACACCGCCGCGACGTTCTTCAACTGCACGTTGCCCGAGCCCGGCGGCACCTTGATGCCGAACTGCGAGAGCATGTTGTTGAAGGTTTGCAGGGTAAACGGGGTCTGGGTGGTCTGGTCGCCCGTACCGTTGAGCCCCACCACCAGGCCATAGCCGATCAATTGGTTGGAACGCACGCCCGAAATACTGGCGATGTCCTTGAGCCGCTCGGCGTGAGCGGCCAAGGGAATGCCCGTCAACAACAGGGCCGCCAGCAGGTGCTTGAAATTGCGCATGGGACGTTTCATCACCTAGAAAGGGAACAGCGGGCTGAGGAAGAACCGGTCGAACCAGCCCGGCTGGCTGGCGTCGGCGAACGAGCCGGTGCCCGAGTACGTGATGCGCGCGTCGGCAACCCGGGTCGAGGACACCGTGTTGTCGGTAGCAATGTCGTCGGAACGCACCAGCCCGGCTATACGCACCAGCTCATCGCCGGTGTTGAGGGTCATCCACTTCTCGCCGCGTACCGCAATGATGCCGTTGGGCAGCACATCGGCCACGGTCACGGTGATCGAACCGGTCAGGCTGTTGCCCTGCCCGGCCTTGCTATCGCCCTTGGTGGCGCGGTCGCCGCTATAGCCCACATCCAGGCTCAAATCGCCACCGCCCACCGGGTTATTGGTGTTCAGCCCGCCACCGAACAGCGACGTCAGGCCAATGCCGGTCTTGCTGTTCTTGGCCAATTGGGAGTTGGCGTTTTTGCTGGCCTGGGTCTTCTCGTTCAGGGTGATGGTGATGATGTCACCGACCCGGAACGCCTTGCGGTCGCCGTACAGGTTCTGCTCGAAACCGGCCTGGTAGATCGAACCGTTATTGGCCGCCGCAGGCAAAGGGGTGCGCGGCAACACCGGCGCGTAGTAAGGGTCATTGGGCTTTGGCGGCGGCGCGACACAGCCCGCGAGCACCACGGCCCCACTCAATGCAAGCACACACACAAACCGATTCATGACCCTTCCTCACGGTGTAGCTGGCCCCCTCACGGGCGCCTTAAAGACTGATTACAGATTCTGCGTTACGAACGAGAGCATCTGGTCGGCGGTGGAAATCACCTTGGAGTTCATCTCGTAGGCACGCTGGGTGGTAATCATGTTGACCATCTCCTCCACGGTGCTGACGTTGGAGGTTTCCAGGGTGTTTTGCAGCGTCAGGCCAAAGCCGTTCAGGCCCGGGGTGCCGATCTGCGGCGCGCCGCTGGCGGCGGTTTCCATGAACAGGTTGCCACCGGCGGCTTGCAGGCCGGCCGGGTTGATGAAGTCGGCGGTCTGCAGGTTGCCGATCACCTGGGCGGCCGGGTTGCCGGCGATGGTGATGGACACGGTGCCGTCCTGGCCCACGGTGAAGGTCTTGGCGTCGGCCGGCACGACAATGGCCGGCTCCAGCGCGTAGCCGTTGGCCGTAACGATCTGGCCGTTGGAGTCCAGGTGGAAGGTGCCGTCACGGGTGTAGGCCGTGGTGCCGTCCGGTTGCAGGATCTGGAAGAAGCCCCGGCCGTTAATGGCCATGTCCAGCGGCTGCTCGGTGGTTTGCAGGCTGCCGGCGTTGAAGTTCTTCTGCGTGCCGACGATGCGCACACCAGTACCCACTTGCAGGCCCGACGGCAGTTCGCTGTCCTGGGTCGACTGGGCGCCAGGCTGGCGTTTGATCTGGTAGAGCAGGTCCTGGAACTCGGCGCGATCGCGTTTGAAACCCGTGGTCGAGACGTTGGCCAGGTTGTTGGAAATGGTAGTCAGGTTGGTGTCCTGGGCGGACAGGCCTGTTTTGGCAACCCATAGAGCCGGAAGCATTCGATTCTCCTCGTGCGCCTGTTTTACGGCGCGACGTTGTGGTGATTAGCTGATCTGCAAGACCCGAGCCATGGCCTGGTC
The DNA here is from genome assembly GCF_059862525.1 of Pseudomonas sp. MF08875. Taxonomy (NCBI): domain Bacteria; kingdom Pseudomonadati; phylum Pseudomonadota; class Gammaproteobacteria; order Pseudomonadales; family Pseudomonadaceae; genus Pseudomonas; species Pseudomonas sp. MF08875. The sequence goes on along the minus strand of NZ_JCBCUW010000013.1, from coordinate 117,384 downwards.
GTCTTCTTTGGCGGTGTTCATCATCTTGATGTGCAGCTCGAACTGCTTGGCCAGGGCCAGCACCGAGGTCATTTCCTCAACCGCATTGACGTTGCTCGACTCCAGGAACCCAGACACCAATTGCACATTGGCGTCGGCCGGCGCGGGCTGGCCGTCCTTGGTGTGGATCGAACCGTCCAGGCCTTTGGTCATGGTCTTGAGGTCCGGGTTGACCAACTTGATGCGGTCCACTTCGGCCATCACCCGCGGGCCTTCACCCATGGCGCGGATACTGATGGTGCCGTCCTGGCCGACTTCGATCTTCTGCTCGGGCGGCACGGCAATCGGCCCGCCATTGCCCATCACCGGCATGCCATTGCCGGCGCGCAACATACCCAGGGCGTCGACATTCAGGCTGCCAGTGCGCACATAACCTTCACCGCCATCCGGGGTCTGCACGGCGATCCAGCCATTGCCGCTCACGGCCACGTCCAGGTCCCGCCCGGTTTCCACCAGGGAGCCGGCGCTGAAATCCGTGGCCGGCCGCTCGGTCAGGGCAAAGGCCCGCGCCGGAAAGCTGTCGCCGAACACCGGCATCGAGCGCGCCTGCTCCAGGTCGCGCTGGAAACCGTTGGTGGAGATGTTCGCCAGGTTGTTGGCATGAGCCTTCTGCGCCAAGGCATTCTGGCTGGCGCCGGTCATTGCCACATAAAGGTACTTGTCCACAGTCGTTCCTCTGCATGCCGGACGTTTGCCGCCCACTGCTGTACTGACTGAGCCACAAGCAATTTGCAGACCAACTCACTCTGTGACGCCTCGCGAGCAAGCGCCACGGGGGGATTGGCCGCTGGCAGCCCATTGCAAGGGCCAACACAAAGACGAAAAACCGGCGGTGTTATGCCGCTGGGCGGCAAAGATCGGTGGCTTGAGCGACCCGGGGGGAGTTAATCCTTGTGGGAACGGGTTTGCCCGCGATGGCGGTGGTTGGGCTGTATAGATGCGGCTTGGCAGTACCGGCCTCATCGCGGGCAGGCCCGCTCCCACAGTTGAACAGTGGTGTGGGTGGGATTTTGATCTTTCCTCTGTGGGAGCGAGCCTGCTCGCGATGGCCGCTGAGTGGCGGTGACGAATGGCAGGGGTAATACAGCTGCTCCCACAACAAACTCGGGCCTACAAAAAACCTGCTGCGCGCTCTACTCCGGCAACTCCAGCATCTGCCCATCTTCATCGGTCATGGCCCGCTCCAGCAGGTCGGCCGGCAGGCTTTTGCTGGCGCGGGCGCCGAGCAGTTTGAGTTGTTCGCTACGGCTGACCAGGTTGCCGCGCCCTTCTGTCAGCTTGTTGCGCGCCGAGGCGTAGGCTTTGTCCAACTGCTGTAAACGCCCGCCAATTTCGTCCAGATCCTGGATAAACAGCACGAACTTGTCGTACAGCCACCCGGCGCGCTCGGCGATTTCCCGGGCGTTCTGGCTCTGGCGCTCCTGCTTCCACAGGCTGTCGATCACCCGCAACGTGGCCAGCAGGGTGGTGGGGCTGACGATCACGATATTGCGGTCGAACGCCTCCTGGAACAGGTTCGGCTCGGCTTGCAGGGCGGCGGAAAACGCCGCCTCGATGGGCACGAACAGCAACACGAAATCCAAGCTGTGCAGCCCTTCCAACCGCTTGTAGTCCTTGCCGGCCAAGCCTTTGACGTGATTGCGCAACGACAGCACATGCTGCTTGAGGGCAATCTGGCCGACGCCGTCATCGTCGGCCGCCACGTACTGCTGATACGCAGTGAGGCTGACCTTGGAGTCGACCACCACCTGCTTGTCGCCCGGCAAGAGGATCAGCACATCCGGTTGAAAGCGCTCGCCGTCCGGGCCCTTGAGGCTGACCTGGGTCTGGTACTCGCGGCCCTTCTCCAGCCCGGCGTGCTCCAGCACCCGCTCCAGGATCAGCTCGCCCCAGTTGCCTTGGGTTTTCTGGCCTTTGAGGGCGCGGGTCAGGTTGGTGGCTTCATCACTCAGCCGCAGGTTCAGTTGTTGTAGGCGTTCAAGCTCCTTGCCCAGGGAAAAACGCTCGCGGGCTTCGGCCTGGTAGCTTTCCTCGACGCGCTTTTCAAAGGACTGGATGCGCTCTTTCAAGGGGTCGAGCAATTGCCCCAGGCGTTGCTGGCTGGTCTCGGCAAAACGCTGCTCGCGCTCGTCGAAGATTTTCCCGGCCAACTCGGCGAACTGCGCGCGCAACTCGTCCCGCGAGCCTTGCAGATCGGTCAGGCGTTGCTGATGGCTGTCCTGCTGCTCACGCAACTCGGCCGCCAGGGCGGCAGCCTGGGCGTCGAGGCGGCGCAGTTCGGCGTCCTTGCCGGCGCGTTCCAGGTTCCAGGCGTGGGCGGCATCGCGGGCATTGTCGCGCTCGATCTGTAACAGCTCGACCTCGCGGCGCAGGGCCGCCAGTTCCGCCTGTTTGAGGGTATTGGCCTGGCCCAGGTCGCTGATTTCGTCGCGGGCCGCGTCGAGTTGGGCATTGAGCCCTTCCTGGGCCAGTTGCGCGGTGTTGAGGCGCTCTTCGAGCAACGCCAGGCCAGCCTGGGCGCTGGCGGCGCGGCGCTGGATCTGCCAGGCCAGCACCAACAGCGGCAACCCGGCAGCCACCAGCCCCAGCACGATGCTGATTAAGTCCACAGCCATAGCCACTCCTGCCATCGGGATAAAAGCCGAAGGTTAACCAAGGCCTGGCGCCAGGGACAGCTCAGCCTTCGATTTGCGCCAGTTCTTGCTGGGCGCGCTCATCGCCGGCGCGGGCGGCCTGGCGCAGCAGGTCGTGGCCGATGCGGCGGTCGCGGGCATTGCCGCATTCGCGGCACATCAACTGGCCCAAACGGCTCTGAGCCATCACCACCCCTTCACGGGCCGGTTGCTTGAGCAAACGGCCGGCCAGGTGCTTGACGCTGTAGTTGGCGGCCAGGCGCGGGTTGTCCAGCAGCCACACGGCCACGCGCAAGGTGAAACGGCGAGTTTCGGTAACACCGCTAGGTGCCTGGATAACAGAGTTTGATACTGAGCGAAACTTCATAAAGCACTGTGGGGTAGATCGCAGGGCGCGCCACTCTACTCCTTTTTTCCCACGGGTAAAGCTGAAAAAATTGCGGCACGCCCGTGCTAGAGCAAGCGCCTGGGACAATCCACAGAAGCTGTGGATAACTCAGTGGACAACTGCCCCCGAACCGCCTCAAACCCCCACGGGCCGGGGCTCGCGCTCAAACTGACGATTTTTTCACCAGCAAAAAAAAACGATGTTTTTCATTGACTTAAATTTCCCATGCAGGCAGCACCGGCGCAGCGGGGCCAGGTGACAGCACGGTGACAAGCGGCGCAACTTTTGTGCACAAGTACCCATGAAGCGGTTATATCGGCGCCCCTTTTTAGCTCGCCACGGCGATAATCCCCGCCCCCATCCGCCACCACGCACCACAAGCGCACAGCCAGCCGGCGTGCAGGCAAAAAAACAATTTTGTGCTACCCCCGCCAAGCGCGCCAAACCCACCCTGGCAAGTTTTTTGCCTATCACACTTCCTTTCTCAAATTCAATGCGTTAGTATCCGCGGCGTTAGTACCAAGCTGAAAGTCAATTACGGTCGCACAGTCCCCCGGTAAACCTTCCCTAAAGAGAAGCCTCTACCGACAACACGGGGTCCGACCACCTCGATGGTTTCCAGGTATCACTTACGCCAACACTGCCTTTGAACTGCAAAGGGTGCTGCGAAGTTTTCATACTCTGACCGAACCAACCTGCAAATTGATCAGGATCTTCACCCTGGGCCCAGAACCTTTGCCCTTGATGTGCTGCCTGCCCTCCTAAGTACCTACCTGCCAGCCCAAGCGCGCCAATTAATTGCGCTCTCCACTGGCTGCTTTGTTCCAGTCGGGTTCTTCGTTCGACCAATGGTGGTCGACGTTACTGGAACGTTTTAACGTTGCACGGTTCTTAACCGTGTCATTTGTAGGAACACCTAATAACTATGTCGACTCAAATCCATACTCAGGATGCCATTCGCACCCTAACCAATGCTTTTGCACCTATGAACTGCCTCATCATGGCAGCACGCAAAGGCTGTTTCAGCTTCACGCTGGTCAACGAACACGGTATCGCCCGTCACAGCGAACGCCTGTACCCCGACCAGTACTCCAGCGCCGAGCCGCTGCAGGCCGTGATCGAGCGTACCCGTCAGGCACTGGTTGCCTGATACGCCGTAAAGGCTGAAACACCCAAAAGCCTCGCCTTAAAAGCGAGGCTTTTTATTGCCCGCACACTTTGCCCGATCGTTGGACAACTAAGATCGAACAGATATATCGGTTATAACTCGCCGCCAGAAATGTTGTTAAAACAGGCCTTTACAGCCGCAATATGACACTACACTTCAACTCAAGCGGCATGATCCGCTTGCGGCGAGCCTGATCCTCCCTTCCCTGCTGCCAAGCGCCATCAGGCATCGCCGCCCACCTTTCGGTTCCGAGGGTTTTATGGGTATCGCCGCCAGCGAACTGTGCCGCTACGTGATTCGTCCGACCCTGCTTTACCTCGGGGCCCACAGTCAAACCGCAGAAACCCTGCTGCTGGGCATCGCCGCCAGCCAGTCGGCCCTCGGCACCGCCCTGCACGACCGCCGCGGCCATGGCCTGTACCGCATCGCCGAACCCCGCCACCGCGCCCTGTGGGACCACTACCTGGCCCTGGACCCGGAGCGCGCCAGCCTGGTACGCGGCCTGGCCAGCCAACATGCCTTCCTCAGCGGCCCGCACCTGGAGCTAACGGTCAACCTGCGCTACGCCACCGCCATTGCCTGGCTGTTGGTAGAAGAACAACAGGCCGTACTCCCCGAACCCGACGACCTTTTGGGCATGGCCCGTATCTGGCGTCAGACGTTTCAACCCCAGGGTCGCCTGCGGGATTTCACCCGTGCCTGGCACACCTGCATCGCCCCTGCCAGCCAAATCGCCTGCTAATCGGGCGTTTTGCAAGATTGCATGGAACGCGCTGGGAAAATGGTCGGATTGTCCTACAAAACCGCTCTAACTCAAGCATTACAGCGCTATAGCGCTTGAGCGAAAATGTTGGTAATTTCCGCCCCGGTGATTTCCAGGAGTTCTAATAATGAAAAAAGTAATGCTCAAATCCAGCCTTAGCCTTGCCGTCATGATGGCGTCCACGCAGGTCTTCGCCAGTGGCTTTGCCATCAACGAACAGAGCATCAGTGGCATGGGTACTGGTTTTGCCGGGCGTTCGTCCATCGCTGACGACGCCAGCACCGTTTTTGGCAACCCTGCCGGTATGTCCCGCCTCAAGCGTGAACAAGTCACCGGCGGTATCGCACTGCTCGACGCCCACACCGATATCAGCGATGTCAGCGCCAGCCACCCCGGCTCCAGCAAGGGCGACATGGTGCCGTTCATCGGCGTGCCCATGGGTTACTACGTCAAACCCATCGACGACCACTGGACCTTCGGCCTGGGCATGTATGCCCCATTCGGCCTGGTCACCGACTACGAAAGCGGCTTTGCCGGCCGTTATTTCGGCAGCAAGAGCGACGTCAAGGTCATGACCTTGCAGCCCACCGTGAGCTACGCCTTCAACGACCAGGTGTCGATCGGTTTCGGCCCGACCATCAACCGCATCACCGGTGCCCTGGAGTCCGCCCTGTCGGTGACCCCGGCCGCCGCGAACATCCCCGATGGCAAGGTCAAGATCAAGGGTGACGACGTGGCCCTGGGCTACAACGTGGGCATTCTGGTACAGGCCACCAACAGCACCCGCGTGGGCCTGACCTACCACTCCAAGGTCAAGTACAAGCTTGAGGGCGACACCAAGGTCAACTACGGCGTGCTGGGCCTGATCGGCCAGAAAGCCAGCCAGAAGTACGACGCCTCCCTGAGCCTTGAAACCCCAGAGTCGGTGGACTTCTCGGTGACCCACGCCCTGGACGACCAGTGGACCCTCTACGCCGGTTCCACCTGGACCCGCTGGAGCCGCCTCAAAGAAATCACCGTGGAAAACAGCGGTGTACCCGGCGCATTGGCCGGCCAGTTCGGCGAAATCACCGAAGAACAGAACTGGCACGACACCTGGGCCCACGCCATCGGCGCGTCGTACCAGTTGAACAAGCAATGGGTGCTGCGCACCGGCCTGTCGTTCGACCAGGCACCGACCAACAACACCAACCGCTCGCCGCGCATCCCCACTGGCGATCGCAAGATCCTCAGCATCGGCGCTGGTTGGAGCCCGACCGACGACCTGACCATCGACGTGGCGTACTCGTACCTGCGTGAAGAATCGGTGCGGGTCGACGACAACAACGGCCGCCAATCCTACAAAGCCAAGTATGAGAACTCGGCCAACGGTTTTGGCGTAGGCGCTACCTACCGCTTCTGATAGGCCGCCGCGTACAAAAAAGCCCCGCGCTCTTACACAGAGGCGGGGCTTTTTCGTGGCCGGCGATCAGGGTTTGGAGGCCAGGGCCTGCTCCACGGCCTGGAGGAATTCAGCGTTGTCCGGCTTGGTCAGGCTGGAAAAATTGGCAATTACCCGGCCCTGGCGGTCCACCACGTACTTGTAGAAATTCCACTTCGGCGCGCTGCTCTGTTCGGCCAGGACCTTGAACAGATGGGTGGCATCGGCGCCGCGCACGTGCTGCGGCTCGGTCATGGTGAAGGTCACGCCGTAATTGACGTAGCACACCTTGGCCGTCTCGGCGCCGTCCTTGGCTTCTTGCTTGAAGTCGTTGGACGGCACGCCGATCACCTCCAGCCCCTCGCCCTGGTAACGCTGGTACAAGGCTTCGAGGCCTTTGAACTGCGGGGCGAAGCCGCAAAAGCTCGCCGTGTTGACCACCACCAGCGGCTTGCCGGCGAAACGCTGGCACAGGTCGATGGTTTCCTTGGCATGCAACTTGGGCAGCGAGCCCTGCAACAGCGGCGCGCATTCCCCCGCCAAGGCCGAGCCGCCCATGGCCGCCAAGAGGGCGGGAACCGCAAGCCAGCGCATCAGCATGGTGAATGTCCTTTGAAAAGTCGTTGGAGGGTGACGTTACTCGCCCTCCCGCGCCTCTAGCAAGCGCCCATGCCCAGTTGCATCAACGCCAGGCCACCCTGGTGCCAGCCCCACCAGGCCAGGCCCAGCAACAGCGCCGCCAGGGCCAGAGCCACACAGGTGCGCAGCACTCGCTTCATAGCGCGACCTGCAAGCGCGCCACTGGGCGCTCGCGCACCGGCCAGTTGAGCGCCGCCGCCAGCAGGCTGAGGAGGATCGCCACCTGCCAGATCAGGTCATAACTGCCCGTGCGGTCGTACACCACGCCGCCTAGCCAGCCACCGAGGAACGAGCCCAATTGGTGGAAGAGAAAGACAATGCCGCCAAGCATCGACAGGTTGCGCACGCCGAAGAGTGTGGCCACGGTGCCGTTGGTCAGCGGCACCGTGGACAACCACAAAAAGCCCATGGCCATGCCGAACAGGTAAGCGCTGACCTGGGTTACCGGCAGCCACAGGAACAGGCCGATCACCACCGCGCGCAGCAGGTACAGGCCCGTGAGCAGGCGTGGCTTGGACATCCGCCCGCCCAACCACCCGGCGGTGTAGGTGCCGAAGATATTGAACAAGCCAATCAGCGCCAGCACCGTGGTACCGGTGGTGGCGGGCAGGTGCTGGTCCACCAGGTAGGCCGGCAGGTGCACGCCAATGAACACCACTTGAAAGCCGCAAACGAAAAACCCCACCGCCAGCAGCCAGAACCCGGAATGGGAACACGCCTCGCGTAGCGCTTCGCCCAGGGTCTGTTCATGGCCCAGCAGGGGCAACGGCTTGTCCTTGAGCATGCTCACCAGCGGCACGATCAGCGCCACCAGCAGGCCCAGCACGAGCAAAGCCGCCGACCAGCCCAGCCAACCGATCAGGCCCAGGGTGCCGGGGAGCATGGCGAACTGGCCGAAAGACCCGGCAGCACTGGCGATGCCCATGGCCAGGCTGCGTTTCTCCGGCGCCACGGCGCGCCCCACCACGCCGAGAATCACTGAGAACGAGGTGCCCGACAGGCCCACGCCAATCAGCAAACCCGCGCTCAGGGACAGGGTCAGCGCCGAGTCGGACAAGCCCATGCAGATCAGCCCCACGGCGTACAGCACGCCGCCGATCAACACCACTTTGGCCGCGCCGAAGCGGTCGGCCAGGGCGCCGGTGAAGGGTTGGGTCAGGCCCCAGATGAGGTTTTGCAGGGCGATGGCGAAGGCGAACACTTCCCGGCCCCAGCCAAAATCGGCGCTCATCGGCGCCAGGAACAGGCCAAAGCCGTGCCGCACGCCCAAGGACAGCGCCAAAATCAGCGCGCTGCCCAGCAAAATCCAACCACTGGTTCGCCACATCGTTGTCATTTTTATTCTCCAGTCGCGGGTATATACCCGCTTATCAACAAACAAAATCGCTTAGGCGAGTTCGTCCAGCAAGGCCAACAAGGTTTCGCGTTTTTCTGCGCCCAGTCGTTCGATCAAGCGTTGCTGCGCCGCTTCCCATGCCGGCAGGGCCGCTGCCAGTCGTTCGCGCCCCGCTTCGGTGAGTTGCACGACGCGGTTGCGCTGGTCTTCGCCCTCCACCAGGGTCACCAAGCCATCACACTCCAGCACCCGCAGGTTGCGGCCCAAAGTGCTGCGGTCCAGGCCCATGGCCTGGGCCAGGTTGGAAATGCTCGGCTGGTCCAGACGTTGCAGGTTACAGAGCAGGGAATACTGGGCGACGTTGATCCCGAAGCCATCCAGGGCGCCGTCGTAATGCCTGCTGACGCCACGGGCGGCGCGACGCAGGTTGGTGCACAAACACTGAGAAGGAAGCATGGTGCGTGTATATACCCGCAGTCCGGCAAAAGCAACGAAATGATTCAGCGCCGGCCGCGCCGCCGCCCCGTTCAAAACAGCACCCAACCCACCAGCACCGCCATTTCCAGCAGCTCCAGCAGTGCCCCGGCGGTATCGCCCGTGGTGCCACCCAAGCGCTGGATCATCACCCGGCGCAGCCATACGAACAGCAGCGCCGCCAGCAGCACCGCCAAGCCGCCGGGGATACCGCCCAGCGCCACACACGCCACACCACTGGCCACCAACACCTGCTGGCCGACCTGGCGCGGCACGTGGTCGGCCAGGGCCTGGCCCAAACCGCCGGCACGCACGTAGCGGGTGGTGAGGAACAGCGCAAGCAAAGCGCTGCGGCCGATCAACGGCGCCACCACCAGGGCCATGGCGCCGCCCTGCTCGATCAACGCCACCAACGCGGTGAACTTGAGCAGCAACACCAACCCCAGGGTGACCACGGCAATGGGCCCGCTGCGCGGGTCTTTCATGATCTCCAGGGTGCGCTCCCGGTCGCCAAAACCGCCGAGCCAGGCATCGGCGCTGTCGGCCAGGCCATCGAGGTGCAAGCCGCCGCTGAGCACCACCCAGGCCGCCAGCAACAGCGCCGCGTGCAGCAATAATGGCGTACCCGCCAGCAACCCGTGCAGCCCCCACAGCACCGCGCCGAACAGCAAGCCCACCAGCGGATAAAACAGCAGGGAACGCCCCAACTCTTGCGGCGCGGGCATGCCCGGCAAGCGGATCGGCAGGCAGCTGAGAAATTGCAGGGCGATCCAGAACGCCAACATGCTCAAGCCTCCTCGTGCAACACAGCGTCAGCCTCGACCCGCAAGGCGAACAGCGCGCCATGGGCCACTTCGACGTTAAGCAATTGCTCGCGGGGCAAGCCCCGGGCGCGGGCCAGCAGCAGGCGCATCACCCCGCCGTGGCTGACCAGCAACACCCGCTGCCCGGCGTAGGCGCGGTGCAAACGCTGCACCGCCGCCAGCACCCGCGCGGCGAACTGCGTCACCGGCTCGCCCTCGGGTGGGGTGAAGGCGTAAGGGTCGCTCCAGAACAGGCCCAAGCCTTCGGCGTCGGTTTCCATCAGCGCCGCCGCGCTGCGCCCTTCCCAGGCGCCAAAATGCAGTTCTTGCAGATCGGCTTCCAGGTGCACCGGCACACCGAGGCGCGCGCCCAGTTCTTCGGCGAAACGGGCGCAGCGTTGTAGCGGCGAGCTAAGCACTCGGTCCCACGGCCCCTGGGCCTGCACCGCCGCGCGCATCTGCGCCCAGCCGTGCTCGGTCAGGGCGTCGTCGAGGCTGCCGCGCAAGCCGCCGCCCAGCTCGGTTTCGCCGTGGCGCAGCAGGTCTAGGCGCAAGGTCATGCCGGGCGATCCGCCACGGCGGCTTCGGCGAAGGTTGCCATTTGCCCGTGCAGGTCGCAGGCCAGGCGCAGCAACGGCACCGCCAGCGCCGCACCGCTGCCCTCGCCCAGGCGCAGGCTCAGGTCCAGCAACGGCTCAGCCTGCAAGGCCTGCAGCACATGGCGATGGCCCGGCTCGGCACTGCGATGGCCAAACAGCAACCACGGCCGGCAGCCTGGGTTCAGGCGCACGGCCACCAGGGCCGCGACGCTACAGATAAAGCCGTCCACCAGCACCGCGATGCCTTCCTGGGCGCAGGCCAGGTAAGCGCCCACCAGCGCTGCCACTTCAAAACCGCCCAGGTTATAGAGGGTCTGCAACGGGTCGCCGCGCTGGGCGGGGTGCAGGGCCAGGGCCCGTTCGATGACCACGGCTTTGTGGCTGACCCCCGCCGCGTCCAGCCCCGTGCCGGGCCCGGCCAAGTGGCTCACCGGGCAATCGAGCAAGGCGCAGGCCAGGGCGCTGGCGCTGGTGGTGTTGCCGATGCCCATTTCGCCACCAATCCACAACTCGGCGCCCGCCGCCCGCGCCCGCAGCACGCTGTCGCGCCCCGCCGCCAGGGCCTGCTGGCCCTGGGCCGCGGTCATGGCTGGGGCCTTGGCGAAATTCGCCGTGCCCGGCCCCAGGTTGAGGTGGCGCACGCCCGGCAGGTTCAGCGCCGGGTCGATGGTGCCCAGGTCGACCACCTCCAATTGCGCCGCCAGTTGCCGCGCCAACACGCTGATGGCTGCGCCGCCGCTGACGAAGTTGTGCAGCATCTGCCCGGTCACCGCTTGCGGGTAGGCGGACACGCCCTCGGCCACCACCCCGTGGTCGCCGGCGAAAATCGCGATCCACACCTGCTGCACCGCAGGTTTGAGCCGCCCTTGCAGCGCCGCCATCTGCACCGCCAACGCTTCGAGCTGGCCCAGGGAGCCGGCCGGCTTGGTCAATTGCTGCTGGCGCGCCAGGGCTTGCTCGCGAGCCTGGGCGTCGGGGGTGCGGCACGGGTTCAGCCACCATTGCTTCATAAGGGGGTTCCTTTCAACGTCAGGGGTAGCCCGGCGACGGTCAGTACCACGCGCTGGCAACGCTCGGCCAGGGCTTGATGCAGCCAACCGGCCTCGTCGACATAACGGCGCGTCAGCTCACCCATAGGCACCACGCCCATGCCGGTTTCGTTGCTGACGAAAATGATCTGCCCCGGCAAGGCGCCGAGGCAGTCGAGCAGGTGTTCGCGCTCCTGGGCCAGGCGCGCGGGGTCGTCCTGCATCAGCAGGTTGGTCAGCCACAGGGTCAGGCAATCGACCAGCAGGCAAGTGTCGGCGCGGGCGTTGTCGCGCAGCACCCGGGCCAATGCCAGGGGTTCTTCGATCAGCCCCCAGTGGGCCGGGCGGCGCTCGCGGTGATGGGCAACGCGCGCGCTCATTTCGCCGTCCAGGGCTTGGCTGGTGGCGATATAGGTCACCGCCAGAGCGCTGTCGGCAGCGAGTTTTTCCGCCAGGCGGCTTTTGCCGGAACGGGCGCCGCCGAGGATCAGTTGGTGCATAGGGCTTTTTCCTTTAAAGGGGGTGTGGTGACGGGCGCTATCGCGAGCAGGCTCGCTCCCACCACTCAAACCTCGCATAACTCGCGCAACAGGCCGGTATCCAAATGCTGTTCCACCATGTCCGCCAGGCGTTCGATATCGCGCTCGCGCAGGGCGTGGTAGTCCACCTCCTGCACCTGTTGCACCCCAGCCCAGCGCAGCAGCGCGGCGCAGGCTGGGGGGGCTTCAAAGAGGCCGTGCAGGTAGGTACCCAGAATCTGCCCATCGGCACTGTGGGCGCCGTCGCGACGGCCATCGTCCAGGTGCACGGCGGGGTGTTCCAAGGCCGCGCCGGTGGTCACCCCGGCGTGGATTTCGTAACCGCTGACCGCCGCGTTCTCCAGGGCCAGGTGGCCGCGCACGTTGCGCAGTTGCTTCTCTTGCTCCAGCACCGTGTCGAAGGCCAACAGGCCCAGCCCGGCACTGGAACCCGGCGCGCCTTCCAGGCCCAAGGGGTCGTGGAGCTGCTGGCCGAGCATCTGCAAACCGCCGCAAATGCCCAACAGCTTGCCGCCGTAGCGCAGGTGGCGGCGGATGGCCGTGTCCCAGCCGTTGGCGCGCAGGTACGCGAGGTCGCTGCGCACGCTTTTGGAGCCGGGGAGGATTATCAGGTCTGCCGCCGGGATAGCCTGGCCGGGGCCGATGAACTGCAAATCCACCTGGGGGTGCAGGCGCAGCGGGTCGAAATCAGTGTGGTTGCTGATGCGCGGCAGCACCGGCACCAGCACCTTGAGCACCTGTTCGGCCTTGTCGGCCTGGCGTTGGTCGATGCCGTCCTCGGCCTCCAGGTGCAGGTCCATCACGTAGGGCAGCACGCCCACCACCGGTTTGCCGGTGCGAGCCTCAAGCCAATCCAGGCCCGGTTGCAGCAGGGCGAGGTCGCCGCGAAAGCGGTTGATGATGAACCCCTTGACCCGCGCCTGTTCGCTGGCCGAGAGCAGCTCCAGGGTGCCAACCAAATGGGCGAACACGCCACCACGGTTGATGTCGGCGATCAGCAGCACCGGGCAGTCCACCGCTTCGGCAAAGCCCATGTTGGCGATGTCACCGGCACGCAGGTTGATTTCCGCCGGCGAGCCGGCGCCCTCCACCATCACCACCGGGTAGGCCGCGCTCAAACGCTGGTGGGAGGCCAGCACCGCTTGCATCGCGATGGCCTTGTAGTCGTGATAGGCCACCGCGTTCATGCTGGCGACCGCCCGGCCATGGATGATGACCTGGGCGCCCGTATCGCTGTTGGGCTTGAGCAGCACCGGGTTCATGTCGGTGTGGGGTTGCAGGTTCGCAGCCTGGGCCTGCACCGCTTGGGCGCGGCCGATTTCGCCGCCATCGGCGGTCACTGCACTGTTGAGCGCCATGTTTTGCGGCTTGAACGGCACCACCGCAACGCCTTGGCGCACCAGCCAGCGGCACAGCGCGGTGACGAGGGTGCTTTTGCCAGCATCGGAGGTGGTGCCCTGCACCATCAGGGTGGTCATGGGTTTTCCTGGGTGTAGGCGGCAAAGGCCTGATCCAGGCGCAGCCAGTCGGCCTCTTCCCCTGGCAGGCCAAAGCGCAGGCTGCTGTCGTGGGCGAACAGGCGCAGCAAAATGCCGCGCCGCGCCATGAAATCCTGTACCTGCGCGGCGTGCTCGGTGCGCAGCCACTGGAACAGCGCGCAACCGCCCTGGGGCGCAAAGCCGTGTGCTTCCAGCAGCTGGGCCAGGCGTGCGCTGGCCACTTCGCTACGCTGGCGCTGGCGGGCGTGGCCAGCGCTGTCGGCCAGGCACAATTGCCCCAGCACCCGCGTCGGCCCGGCCACTGCCCAGGGCCCGACCTGATCGGCCAGCAAGCGCAGCAGTTTGCGCTCGGCCAGCACGAAGCCCAGGCGCACCCCGGCCAAACCGAAGAACTTGCCGAACGAACGCAGCACGATCAGCCCAACCTGGTGCGCATGCCCGGCCAGGCTCAGGTGCGGGGTGTTGTCCATAAAGGCTTCGTCCACCACCAGCCAGCCGCCGCGCTGGGCCAGGCGTGCGTGCCAGTCCAGCAGGCGCTCGGGGGGCAGGCTCAGGCCCGTGGGGTTGTTGGGGTTGACCACCACCAGCACGTCGAGTTGGTCGATAAAGAAGTCGACTTCAGCCTGCGACACTTCCCGCACGATGTAGCCGCCACGGCGCCACGCCTCGGCATGTTCGGCATAGCACGGCGACAGCACGCCGACCTTGCCCACGCGGCGCAAACGCGGCAGCAATTGGATCGCCGCTTGCGAGCCGGGCACCGGCAGCACGTGGGCGGCGCCGTAGTAGTCGCGGGCAGCTTGCTCCAAGCCATCCTCGGTTTCCGGCAGGCGCGCCCAGGCCCGCAGCGGGATCGGCGGGATCGGCCAGGGCCACGGCGCCAGGCCGCTGGAGAGGTCCAGCCACTCGTCTTGGGCAATGCCGTATTGCGCGCAGGCTTTGCGCAGGCGCCCACCGTGTTCAAGCATAGAATTCGGCCCCCATGCACAAGATCAGCAACCACAGCCACACGCCGCGCTGCACCAGTTGCCAGCCACGGTCGATGGCATCGGCGTCGGCCGGTGGGCCTTCGCCCAGGGTCGGGCGCTGGTGCAACTCGCCGTGATAGACCGCCGCGCCGCCCAGCTCCACCCCCAGGGCACCCGCGCCGGCAGCCATTACCGGGCCAGCATTGGGGCTGTCCCAAGTAGGGCCTTGCGTGCGCCAGCATTTAAGCGCCAGGCGTGTTTTGCCCAGTAGCGCGTAGGTCAAGGCGACCAGCCGCGCGGGAATGTAGTTGAGCAGGTCGTCGATTTTTGCCGCCGCCCAGCCGAAGCGCTCGAAGCGTTCGTTGCGATAGCCCCACATGGCGTCCAGGGTATTGCTCAGGCGATACAGCACCACCCCCGGCGCGCCGGCCACGGCAAACCAGAACAGCGCGGCGAACACCGCGTCGCTGCCGTTTTCCAGCACCGACTCGGTGGCCGCCCGGGCGACGGCAGTGTCGTCCAGCTCGGCGGTTTCGCGGCTGACCAGGTAGCCGACGCGTTTGCGCGCCTCTGCCAGGTCACCGGCGCGCAGGGCCTGGGCCACTGGCGCCACATGCTCGCCGAGGCTGCGCAGGCCGAGGGCGCAGTACAACGCGAGGACTTCCACCAGCCAACCGATGTAGGGCAGCCACGACAAAGCTGTAGCCGCCAGGGTCAAGGGCAGCACCGCCAGCACCCACGCGGTCACGCCGTGGCTACGCCAGCCGCGCCCGGCGGCATTGAAACGCCGCTCGATGCGCTCGGCGAACGCGCCGAACGCCACCAGCGGATGCCAGCGTCTGGGCTCGCCCAGCAACGCATCCAGCGCCACCGCGGCGGCACTCAACAACGCCACACTCATTGACTCACTCCCCATTGGTTCTCAAACAACAACTCACTCAACGGCCGGGCCTGGGCCCAGCCTTCGAGCACCAGCATCGGTGCTGGATAAAATGCCTCCACCGGCCCCAGGCACAGCACCGCCAAGGGCTTGGCCCCGGCGGGCAGGCCCAGCAGGTCGGCCAGGGCCTGGGGCTCGAACAGCGACACCCAGCCCAGGCCCAGGCCTTCGGCGCGGGCCGCCAGCCAGAGGTTCTGGATGGCGCAAGACAGCGAGGCCAGGTCCATTTCCGGCAAGGTGCGGCGGCCGAACACGTGGCGCTCGCGGTCATCGCTCAGGGCCGCCACCAGCACTTCGGCGCAGTCGTTGATGCCTTCGACCTTGAGCTTCATGAACTCACTGGAACGCTCACCCAACGCCTCGGCGGTGCGCACCCGTTCCTCTTCCACCAACTGCTGGATGCGCCCGCGCAGCGCCCGGTCGCTGATGCGGATAAAGCGCCAGGGCTGCATCAGCCCCACGCTGGGGGCGCAATGGGCGGCTTCGAGCAAGCGGCGCAGCAACGCCGGCGCCACCGTGCCGCCGCTGAAGTGGCGCATGTCACGGCGCTCGGCGATGGCGCGGTAGACGGCGGCGCGGTCGGCCTCTGGGAAGGCGTTGTCGGTCATTGGCTTATCGCGAGCAGGCTCGCTCCCACAGGAGTTTCACCGGCCTCTGTGGGAGCGAGCCTGCTCGCGATAGCGGTCTGGGGCATAAACAAAGCCGCCACCGCCCGCGGGTTGGACGGAAAGTAAAAGTGCACATAGGAGGCCGTCATCCGCCCGTCCCGGTACACCGCTTCGGCGCCGCGCCCGCCGTTGGGGCTCAGGCCCCGGGCGATGGGGGCCAGCGTGGTGGTGGTCAGCGAATGGTGATAGGTGTGGCCACGCAGGCTGCCTTCGGGCAGGTCCACCGTTTGCAGGGCCAGGGCCGCCAAGCGTTTTTGCATCACCGCAGCGCCCGGCAACAGGCCCAGCAGCGGTGCACTCACGCCTTCGACGTCCGTGAGGGAGTCGAGCAGATACAGCATGCCGCCGCACTCGGCCAACAACGGTTTGCCCGCGCGGTGGTGGGCGCGGATAGCCTCCAGCATCGGCGTGTTCTGCGCCAACGCGACGTGGTGCAACTCCGGGTAACCGCCGGGCAGGTAAAGGCTGTCGGCCTCGGGCAACCCGCTGTCATGAATAGGTGAGAAGAAGTGCAACTGGGCGCCCATCGCCCGCAGCAGGTCGAGGCTGGCGCCATAGGTGAAGGCGAACGCCTCGTCCCGCGCCACGGCGATGCGCACGCCGGCCAACAACGGCTCGGCAACCACCGGCTGGGGCGCGGCGAAGGCCACGGCGGGCGGCAGGGCCACTTCGCAACTGCTGGCCAGAGCCGTGGCGGCCGCGTCCAGGCGCAGGTCGAGGTCGTTCAGTTCACTGGCCTGCACCAGGCCTAGGTGGCGGCTGGGCAGCTCGATGCCCGTCTCGCGGGACAACGCGCCGTACCAGCGCAGGCCTTCGGTGAGGCTGCCTTCGAGCAGTTGCGCATGGCGCAGGGTGCCGACGCGGTTGGCCAGCACCCCGGCAAAGGGCAGGTCCGGTTGGTAGCGCGCCAGGCCCAGGGCCAGGGCGCCGAAGGTCTGGGCCATGGCGGTGCCGTCGATCACGCCCAGCACCGGCACGCCGAAGTGGCGCGCCAGGTCGGCACTGGAGGGCGTGCCGTCGAACAGGCCCATGACGCCTTCGATCAGGATCAGGTCGGCCTCCCCCGCCGCTTCCCACAACAGGCGACGGCTTTCCTGCTCGCCCACCATCCACATATCCAGTTGGTACACCGGCGCACCGCTGGCACGCTCCAGAATCATCGGGTCGAGAAAGTCCGGGCCGCATTTGAACACGCGCACCTGGCGCCCCTGGTTACGATGCAGGCGCGCCAGGGCGGCGGTGACCGTGGTTTTGCCCTGGCCGGACGCCGGCGCCGCAATCAGCACGGCCGGGCACTGGCGCACACTCACAATTCGATGCCTTTTTGCGCCTTGATGCCGGCCTGGAAGGCGTGCTTGAGCAGGCCCATTTCGGTGACGGTGTCGGCCAGCTCGATCATTTGCTCCTTGGCCCCACGGCCGGTGACCACCACGTGTTGCATCGGCGGGCGGGCCTGCAGGTCGCTGAGCACTTGGTCCAGGTCCAGGTAGCCGTGCTTGAGGGCGATGTTCAGTTCATCGAGCACCACCAGGCCAATGGCCGGGTCGCTGAGCAACTGGCGCGATACCGCCCACGCCGCTTGGGCGGCGGCGATGTCGCGCTGGCGGTCCTGGGTTTCCCAGGTGAAGCCTTCGCCCATCACGTGAAAGCGCACCTGCTCGGGGAAACGGCGGAAAAACAACTCCTCGCCCGTGCTGTTGCGGCCCTTGATGAACTGCACCACGCCGCACTGCATGCCGTGGCCCATGGCGCGGGCGAGCATGCCGAACGCCGAGCTGCTCTTGCCCTTGCCGTTGCCGCTGAGCACCAGCAGCAAGCCGCACTCGTTGGGCGAGTTGGCGATGCGTTCATCGATCACGGCTTTTTTGCGCAGCATGCGCGCCAGGTGGCGCTCGTCGCGTTCGGGGGAATCGGTCATGGGGCAGCTCTCCGTTGGGGCTGGATAACGGCGGGCAGGAATAAAGGACGGCAACAAGCCTGGCATCGCCCACCGTGATGCCGTTGGATGGATCAGGCCGGTCTCCGGGCTCATGAGTGGGTTGCCCCGGGCGGTGCGCCTTCCCATGCCCGGGTGGGCACAGTGGCAAAAAGCACAGCCTTGACTCATTTACCGTTGCGGGGGCAGCGCCGGGATCGTGACCGCGCGCTTGGCGCACGCACTCACCGGCTTCCCTGTTTCACCCTGTCGACCGCTGGCCACAGGGCACCTGAAACAAGCGGCGAAGGTTAGAGGGTTGGGGGTGGAGCGTCAATGAAACCCGGGGCCGCCAGGGTTGATTGACTGCGATGGGTCAATAAACGGGCGCCAATCTTGTGCCAGGCTGGAAGCGGCGATATCAAATAGCCATAACCCAAACACGATCGACTCAAGGGAGTGAA
The DNA here is from genome assembly GCF_059862525.1 of Pseudomonas sp. MF08875. Classification (NCBI taxonomy): domain Bacteria; kingdom Pseudomonadati; phylum Pseudomonadota; class Gammaproteobacteria; order Pseudomonadales; family Pseudomonadaceae; genus Pseudomonas; species Pseudomonas sp. MF08875. The sequence continues at coordinate 99,101 of NZ_JCBCUW010000013.1, read as the reverse complement.
CGATGCAAGGCATGATTATCAGCAACCCCAAGCTGGAATTTTTGCGACCGATGCTGGAGCGCTGGTTTGACTGCATCGATCGCTACAACCGGGTGCGCGGCGACAACAAGGCGCCGTACTGGTCAGACGAGCGGGCCAACCTGGGGCTGCTCTCGGCCGCAGCCTGGATGGCCGAAATGGTCACCCTGGAACATGCGCCCACCAAAAAGCAGTTGGAAAACGGTGAGCGCAATGCCCGCGCCGACCTGTACATCGCCAGCAAGGACGAATGGGCCTACGTGCAAGCCAGCCAGCGCTGGCCCCAGATCAACCACCTGAACCTGGAGCAGGCCCTGCTCGATATCACCAGCGCCGCCCGCCGCATCAGCTACCCCAGCGACCTGAAGCTGGGCTGCCTGTTCGTCGCCCCGCAAAAAACCCAGCACAGCGCCACCCCCGAAGAACTCCAGGACATGGTCGACGACCTGCAAAAGGAGTACAGCTGCGCCGTGGCCTGGTACTTCCCCTATGCCTACCGCAAGTTGCGCAACGAGGCGGGCAACTACCAACCCGGCATCGCCGTGCTGTTCAAAGAGGCTCGCGGATAAGGTTGAACCCCGCGCCGCGCCCACTGCCCTATGCTTACCGCCGCGTACTCATAGGGAAATGCCCATGTTCAAGCCTCGCTCCGCCTTTATCGTTGTGCTCGCCGCCGGGTTGGTTGCCTGCGGCGAGACGTCCACCTTGCAAGTTTCCGACGGCACCGGGCCGTCGCCGCGCCTGCCGGCGCCGAACAAAACCCTGATCCCCACCGTCAACGTCGCCCCGGCCATCGGCTGGCCGGCGGGCGGCAAACCCGTGGCGGCGGCCGGCACCCAGGTCGCCGCGTTCGCCGAAGGCCTGGAGCACCCGCGCTAGCTTTACGTGCTGCCCAACGGCGACGTGCTGGTGGCCGAAACCAACGCCCCGGCCAAACCCGAGGACAGCACCGGGTTGCGCGGCTGGATCAGCGAAAAAATCATGGCCCGCGCCGGCGCCACCGTGCCGAGCCCGAACCGCATCACCCTGCTGCGCGACGCCGACCACGATGGCGTCGCCGAAACCCGCACGGTGTTCCTGGACAACCTCAACTCGCCGTTCGGCATGGCCCTGGTGGGCAACGACCTCTACGTGGCCGACACCGATCGCCTGCTGCGCTTCCCCTACACCGCCGGCCAGACCCGCATCGAAGCGCCGGCCAGCAAGGTGGTGGATTTGCCCGGCGGGCCGCTCAACCACCACTGGACCAAAAACGTCATCGCCAGCCAAGACGGCAGCAAGCTGTACGTCACGGTGGGCTCCAACAGCAATGTCGGGGAAAACGGCCTGGAGAAAGAAGAAGGCCGCGCGGCGATCTGGGAAGTCGAGCGCGCCAGCGCTAAGGCGCGGATATTCGCCTCGGGCCTGCGCAACCCCAACGGCCTGGCCTGGGAGCCGGACAGCGGTGCGTTGTGGACGGCGGTCAACGAGCGGGACGAAATCGGCAGCGACCTGGTGCCGGACTACATCACCTCGGTGCGCGACGGCGGCTTCTACGGCTGGCCCTTCAGCTACTACGGCCAGCATGTAGACGAGCGCGTCACCCCGCAAAACCCGGACCTGGTGGCCAAGGCCATCGCCCCGGATTATGCGGTGGGGCCGCACACCGCGTCCCTGGGCCTGGCCTTCGCCACGGGCAGCCAATTGCCGGCGCCCTTCACCCACGGCGCTTTTATCGGCCAGCACGGCTCGTGGAACCGCAAACCCCACAGTGGCTACAAAGTGATCTTCGTGCCCTTCAACGCGGGCAAGCCCAGCGGGCCGCCGGTGGATTTACTGACGGGGTTCCTCGACACCGAGGAAAACGCCATGGGCCGCCCGGTGGGCGTGGCGCTCGACCGGCAAGGCGCAGTGCTGGTGGCCGATGATGTAGGCAACAAGGTGTGGCGGGTAACCGCAGCGCGCTAACGCTTGCGGCACAAGGTCAAACCATCGCCCACCGGCAACAGCGACAGATCGACACGCGGGTCATCCTTCAAGGCCAGGTTCAGGGCCTGGATGGCCAGGGTGTCGGCGCTTTGCGGGTGGGCCTCCAGCACCCGCCCGCTCCACAGGGTGTTGTCGAAAATCGCCAAGCCGCCGCCGCGCAGCAGGCGCAGGGCGCTTTCCAGGTAAGCCGGGTAGTTGGCTTTATCGGCGTCGATGAACATCAAGTCAAAGCTGCCGCACAAGCCCTGGCGTTCGATGTGCTCCAGGGTTTCCAGGGCCGGGCCCAGACGCAGCTCGATGCGCGCGGCCACGCCCGCTTCCCGCCAATACGCCTGGGCGGTGGCGTTGTAGTCGCCGGGGATGTCGCAACACAGCAGTGTGCCGTCGTCCGGCAAGGCCTGGGCCATGCACAACGCGCTGTAGCCGGTGAAGGTGCCCACTTCCAGCAAACGCTTGGCGCCGGTCAGTTTCACCAGCAAGGCAAGGAACTGGCCCTGCTCGGGCGCCACCTGCCAGCGGGCCATGGGCAAGGCTTGGGTGTGCTCGCGCAAACGCTCAAGCAACGGCGTTTCGCGCAGGGACACGGCCAGCAGGTATTGGTAGAGGGGGTCGTCGAGGGTGATGCTGCGAGCGGTCACGAGAACCTCCGCGAGGGGGACGCCTTAAGGGTTGTGCGCCAGCTGAGCCGGCGCCAGCACCCGCTTGGCACTCAGGTAAGCCTTCTGCCAGTAGGCCTTGGACAGGCTGTCGAGCTTGACCGTGCCGCCCGTGGCCGGAGCGTGGACGAAGCGGCCCTCACCCACATAGATGCCCGCGTGGCTGACCTGGGAACCGCCATTGGTGGCGAAGAACAGCAGGTCGCCGGTTTGCAGGGCATTCTGGTCGACGTCCTGGGCGCGCATGCCAATCATTTCCCGGGTAGAACGCGGCAAGGCGATGCCCGCCGCATCGCGGTAGACAAAGCCGATCAGGCCGCTGCAATCAAAACCCGAATCCGGCGTATTGCCGCCCCAGCGATAGGGCGTGCCCACCAGGCCAAGTGCGCGGAACAGCACATCATCAGCAACCGGGGAGAAGCCCTGGGTCGGTGCGAACACCGGGGCACGTACCACTTTGGCCGGCGGTACGGTATGGCTGGCACAGCCGCCCAGCAGGGCAACGAGCATAAGGAAGGCGAGACGGGCGGAGGTCGACATGGGCAGAACAATCCTGATCTGGCTGCGGCTTTCTCTGCCGAGGCGCTGAAAACAAAGCCGCGCATGCAAGGCATACACGGCTCGTTAGCAACAACATGTCGGGATTCTAGCGGCTATGAGTCAAACTTCAAGTAAGACTTTAAGTTCGGCTTATAAAGTGAAGGGTTATCCCCGGGCGGTGCCCAGGGAGGACGCTTACTTGCGAGCGGTCATCGTGGTCGGGGCCATGGCCAGGGCGCGCTTGGCTTCGATGAACGTCTTGCTCCAGTAGCTGTCGCCCAGCTTATCGACCCGCACACCACCGCTACGGCGGCTGCTGGAGTGGATGAACTGGTCGTCGCCCAGGTAGATCCCGGCGTGGCTGACGCGGCCACGGCCATTGGTGCTGAAGAACAGCAGATCACCCGGCTTGAGGTTGTTGCGCGCGACCAGGGGGGCATCGACGTTAATCATTTCGCGGGTGGAGCGCGGCAGGTTCATGCCGGCTTCTTCACGGAACAGGTAACCGATGAAACCGCTGCAATCGAAACCGGCTTCAGAGGTGCCGCCGAAACGGTAGCGGGTACCGATCAGGGACATGCCGCGTTCGAGAATGCTGTCGGCCAGCAGCGGGAGCTGGTACGGCTTGCTGTCAGCGAACTCGGCCAGTTCTTTTTCGGTGACCAGTTCTTCCTGATAAACAGTGGAAGACTGAGCGGCAACGGAGCGTTGAACCTGCTGTTGTGGCGCGTGCTGCTGGGACACTGGAGAGTGTGCGGCGCAACCAAACAACAGGGTGACGAGTGCGAGAGGCACGAGGGGTGCGAAGCGATTTAGCATGGGCACGACCGTGGCTGAAGTTGTAAAGAAGGCGAGACTATGCCCTCTATCACCCTCATTTGCAAATTCAATCGACCCGAATGTGACTTATGGGTTTTGGCCCGACATCTAAGGCCTTAAGCCCCGAATAAACGTCCGCGCCTCCTGGAACCCTCCACGGAGCAGGTTTTCTAGTGCCTTGAAAATGCCGAAAACGCCCTGCAGGCCACGGTTTTACCAGCCCAGGGTTTCTTTCAGGAAGGGAATGGTGAGCTTGCGTTGGGCCTGCAACGAGGCCTGATCGAGGCGTTCGAGCAGCTCGAACAACGCACTCATGCTACGGGTGCCGCGGGTAAGAATGAAATGCCCGACTTCGTCGGTCAGGTGCAAACCGCGGCGGGAGGCACGCAGTTGCAGGGCACGCAACTTGTCCTCGTCGGACAGCGGGCGCATCTGGAAAATCAGCGCCAGGGTCAGGCGCGACTTGAGGTCGGCCAGTTTGATCGGCAGCTCGCGCGGCGAGGTGGAGGCAGCAATCAGCAAGCGCCGGCCGCTGTCACGCAAGCGGTTGAACAGGTGGAACAGCGCCTCTTCCCAGTCGGCCCGCCCCGCCACGGCTTGCAGGTCGTCCAGGCAAACCAGTTCGTATTGCTCGAGGTTATCGAGGATCTCGATGCCACGGTCCAGCAGCTCGGCCAGGGGCAGGTACACCGCCGGCTCGCCCATCTGCTCGAAGCGCAGGCACGCCGCCTGCAACAAGTGGGTGCGCCCCACACCGTCCTTGCCCCATAGATAGATCAGGCTTTCGGTCCACCCGGCGTCGGCTTCGCAGAGCCGCTCGACATAGCCGAGTGCAGCGGCATTGGCGCCTGGGTAGTAGTTGATAAAGGTGGCGTCGTCACGCAGACGCACACCTAGGGGCAGCTGAATCGGTTTCATGCTGACTGAACAGTTCCAAACGAACCGTTAGTGGCCTCTGTGAAAAGTTTGCAAAGTCTATACCCGTGACGCGGGCCACACAATGCAGCAGACGTTAAGCAAAATCAAAGGTTTGCGTTAACCGGGCGGTGATCGCCATGGCCCGGCGCGAACCGGGCAAGGCATTAGGCCCCGGTGTGCGGGGTTAGAGCTCGGGGTCTTCAGAGCCGCTATACATCTGCGAATCCTTATACAAATCGTGCACATGGCGCACCAGCACCATGATGACCGCCGCCACCGGCAGGGCCAGCAGAATCCCGGTGAAGCCAAACAGTTCACCCCCGGCCAGGATGGCGAAAATCACTGCCACCGGGTGCAGGCCAATGCGGTCGCCCACCAGCCACGGCGTCAGCACCATGCCTTCCAGGGCCTGGCCGATCATGAACACGGCGACGATGCCGATCATCGGGTACAGGTCGCCGCCAAACTGGAACAACCCGGCGATCAGCGCCGCGCCAATGCCGATCACGAAGCCCATGTACGGCACGATGGCCGCCAGCCCGGCGATCATGCCGATCAACAGGCCCAACTCCAGCCCCACCAGCATCAGGCCAGCGGAGTAGATCACCCCCAGGGCCACCATCACCATCAACTGCCCGCGCACGAACGCGCCGAGTACCTCGTGGCATTCACCGGCCAGCGATACCACCCGCTCCTCCCGATCGCGGGGCAGCAGGCTGCGGACCTTGGCCATCATCACGTCCCAATCGCGCAGCAGGTAGAAACTCACCACTGGGATCAGCACCAGGTTGGCCAGCCAGCCAATCAGCGCCAGGCCAGACGCCGTGGCCTGGCTCAGCACCACACCGACGATGTCAGTGGTCTGGCCCATGTGCTCGCTGATGGCGGCCTTGACCTTGTCGAACTTCCAGAAGCCGTCCGCCAGCCCCAGCTTGGACTGCACCCAAGGCATGGCCGAGTGCTGCAGCCAATCGAGCATCTGCGGCGCCAATTCATATAGGCGCAGCAACTGCTTGGCCAACATCGGCACCAGCACCAGCAACAGCGCCATGACGATCAAGGTGAACAGCGCAAACACCGCCACCACGCCCCAGGTGCGCGACAGGCCGAGTTTCTCCAGGCGATCCACCAGCGGATCGAACAAGTAGGCCAACAGCAACGCCACTAAAAACGGCGTCAGGATCGGATGCAACAGATAAACCAGCGCACACAGCAGGACCACCCCGCCAAGCCACACCCAACGCCGCGTATCGGCCATGAATCCACCCGCCCTTATATAAAGAAAGAAAAACCTACCACTTGAAGTGCAGTTGCGCGGTCGGTGCGGCGGCTGACGATACGCCGCCCTCGGCCACCGGGGCGGCCGGCGGCGCCGCTACCTCCTGCAATTGAGCCAGGGCAAGTTGCGCCTTGAGCTGCTCGGCGCTGCCATTGACCCGATAGACGATGCGGTCGCCCTCGACGCTGTACAACTGCCCGCCAAACGGCTCGAGCAAGTGACCCAGGGCGGCGTAGCGTTCCAGGTTCATGCCCTGCACTTGCAGCAACTGCTCGCTGGACGTGCCGGGCTTGGCGACAAAACGCGGCGCCAGGCGCTCACTCACCGCCAACAGCACGGCATCGGCCAGGGCCGCTTGATCCGCCCCCTGCGCGCTGCCCTGCTCGCGCTGGTCGCCCAGCCACAGGCGCCACTTGGCCTGCCACTGGCCGGGGGTTTCTTCTTTGGCATGCACCGCCAAGAGGGCGTCGGCGTTGTAGCGATCGGACACCTCGCGCAGCGGTGCCGGGTCGGTGGCCTCAAGGTTGGCGGCGGTGGCGACGATCTGCTCATCCAAATCCCCCAGAGGCAGGCGCAGCGGCAAGCCCCGATGCTGGGCGGCGCGGCGCAGGTCCGCGGCGCTGGCTTGGGCGTCACCCACCAGGGTGGAGCCTTCGGCGCTATCACTCAGCCACCAACCCAGGATCGACGGCCGATTGCTGCCCCACAACGACAGCCCGGCCTGGCGCAGGGCGCGGTCGGTGCTGACGGGGTCGAAATCCACCTGCAGGCTTTGCGGCGGCCCGGCGTCGTAGCCGTATTGGCTGATGATCTGCTGCGGGTCCTTGCGGACCTCAGCCAACCCCGGGCTTTGCGCGGCCTTGGCATCGCCGGTCAGGCGCAGCACCAGGGTTTGCAGGGCTTTTTGGGTGGCCTGCTCGCGCTCCTGAGGCGTTTGCCCGGCGACCGGCTCGCGCACTTGATACAAACCATTGAGGGTTTCGGCATGACTCACCAGGCTGAACACAGACAAACAACCCAAGACTAGAAATTTACGCAGACCCATGGACGATTCCCGACGGCAAATAAGCGGCTCGATAGCGCGCATGAACAGGATTGAACAAGGCTGTGACCACAACCCCTGGCAAAACATTCACACAAGCGATGGAAGTTTTCGTGCTGTCATAACGATAGCTTGTTAGTGGCGATACCTTATACAGACACCGGCCGGGCAACCCAACCGGAACAATCGGCGGCTTTTTTTACCCGATATGTCCCTGCCGTCGGCCCGAGGATGGCCGCTGCCCCTCAAGCCTGATAAAATCGCGCGCCTTCGCAGACCGGCAACACCGGGGTGCCCGCAAATTCCCGCATGGCATTCGTGCCGCGGCTTTTTCAGCGCAACCCTTGAGTTCGGTCGTTACCCAGAAATCCCCCCCCTAAAGGCCTGGATCATGAGCAAGCAACCCTCCCTGAGCTACAAGGACGCCGGTGTAGACATCGACGCCGGTGAAGCATTGGTCGAACGCATCAAGAGCGTCGCCAAGCGCACTGCGCGTCCTGAAGTCATGGGCGGCCTGGGCGGTTTTGGCGCCCTCTGCGAAATCCCGGCCGGCTACAAGCAGCCTGTGCTGGTGTCCGGCACCGACGGTGTGGGCACCAAGCTGCGCCTGGCGCTGAACCTGAACAAGCACGACAGCATCGGCATCGACCTGGTGGCCATGTGCGTCAACGACCTGGTGGTCTGCGGCGCCGAGCCGTTGTTCTTCCTCGACTACTACGCCACCGGCAAGCTCAACGTCGACACCGCCGCCCAGGTCGTGACCGGCATTGGCGCGGGCTGCGAACTGTCCGGCTGCTCCCTGGTGGGCGGCGAAACCGCTGAAATGCCGGGCATGTACGAAGGCGAAGACTACGACCTGGCCGGTTTCTGCGTCGGCGTCGTGGAAAAAGCCGAGATCATCGACGGCTCCAAAGTCGCCGCCGGCGACGCCCTGCTCGCCCTGCCGTCCTCCGGCCCGCACTCCAACGGCTACTCGCTGATCCGCAAGATCATTGAAGTCGCCGGCGCCGACATCGAGAACATCCAGCTCGACGGCAAGCCGCTGACCGAACTGCTGATGGCCCCGACCCGCATCTACGTCAAGCCGCTGCTCAAGCTCATCAAGGACACCGGCGCGGTAAAGGCCATGGCCCACATCACCGGTGGCGGCTTGCTGGACAACATTCCGCGGGTGCTGCCAAAAGGCGCCCAGGCGATCGTTGACGTGGCGAGCTGGCAGCGCCCGGCGGTGTTCGACTGGTTGCAGCAGCAGGGCAACGTCGACGAAACCGAGATGCACCGCGTGCTCAACTGCGGCGTGGGCATGGTCATCTGCGTGGCCCAAGAGCACGTCGAGACTGCGCTGAACGTGTTGCGCGAAGCTGGCGAGCAGCCTTGGGTCATCGGCCAGATCGCCACGGCCGCCGAAGGCGCCGCCCAGGTTGACCTGAAGAACCTCAAGGCCCATTGATGTCCCAGCCCTGTGATGTGGTGGTGCTGCTCTCCGGCACCGGCAGCAACTTGCAGGCCCTGATCGACAGTACCGCGACCGGCGATAGCCCGGTTCGCATCAGCGCGGTGATTTCCAACCGCGCCGATGCCTACGGCCTGCAACGCGCCCGCGATGCAGGCATCGCCACCCGCACCCTCGACCACAAGGCGTTCGAGGGTCGCGAGGCGTTCGATGCCGCACTGGTCGAACTGATCGATACCTTCAATCCGAAACTGGTGGTGCTGGCGGGGTTCATGCGCATTCTCAGCGCTGGCTTCGTGCGCCACTACCAGGGTCGCCTGCTCAATATCCACCCTTCGCTGCTGCCCAAGTACAAAGGCCTGCACACGCACCAGCGGGCGCTGGACGCCGGCGATCGCGAACATGGCTGCAGCGTGCATTTCGTCACCGAGGAACTCGATGGCGGGCCTCTGGTCGTACAGGCAGTAATCCCGGTAGAGTTGCACGACTCGGCCCAGAGCCTGGCGCACCGGGTTCACGCCCAGGAACACCGGATTTACCCGATGGCCGTGCGTTGGTTTGCCCAAGGCCGCTTGAGCCTGGGTGAACAGGGCGCCATGTTGGACGGTCAGTTACTCGCGGCCAGCGGCCACTTGATTCGAAACTAGGAGATTTTATGCGTCGCGCCCTGCTCTTCGCTTGTGCTCTGCTTGCCCTGCCCCTTGCCCAGGCCGCAGACCTTCAACCCTTCTCCGCCAGCTATACCGCCGACTGGAAACAGTTGCCCATGAGCGGTACGGCCGAACGCAGCCTGGCCAAGCAGGCCAATGGCGTGTGGAAGCTCAGCTTCAAGGCGTCGATGATGATCGCCAGCCTCACCGAAGAAAGCACCCTGACCCTGGACAAGGACACCCTGCTGCCCCAGTCCTACCACTTTGAACGCGGTGGCTTGGGCAAGGCCAAAAAGGCTGACCTGGATTTCGACTGGACAACCAAGATGGTCACCGGCACCGACCGGGGCGACCCGGTGAAGCTGCCGCTCAACCGGGGCATGGTCGACAAGTCCACCTACCAGTTGGCTTTGCAGCATGACGTGGCGGCCGGCAAAAAAAGCATGAGCTATCAGGTGGTCGATGATGGCGAAGTCGATACCTACGACTTCCGCGTGCTGGGTTCCGAGAAGGTCGACACCAAGGCGGGCCAGATTGACGCGATCAAGGTCGAGCGCGTGCGCGACCCGACACAGAGCAAGCGCACCACCGTGCTCTGGTTCGCCAAGGAGTGGGATTACCTGCTGGTGCGCCTGCAGCAGGTCGAGACCGACGGCAAGGAATACAACATCATGCTGTTGGAAGGTAACGTTAACGGCAAGGCTGTCAAAGGCAGCTAGGCCCGAGCGCTACACCCAAGAGCCCCGCCCCATGCGGGGCTTTTTATTGGCTGCATGAAAAACCCCGCACAGGGCGGGGTTTGGGGTTACCACATCAGATCGTCGGGGATCTGGTAGGCCGCGTACGGGTCGTCCTCGTCCGGGGTCTGGCTCTCGGTGAGGATGTTGAGCTGGACGATGCGCTCCGGCGCACGCTCCTGGATTTTCAGCGCCGCTTCGCGGGGGATCACTTCGTAGCCGCCGCCGTGGTGGACAATCGCCAGGGCACCGTTGCTGAGCTTGTTGCGCATCAGGGTGTTGACCGACAGGCGCTTGACCTTCTTGTCATCGACGAAGTTGTAGTAGTCCTCGGTGTTGAGTTTGGGCAGGCGCGACACTTCGATCAGCTGCTTGACCTGGGCGGCGCGGGCCTTTTGCTCGGCCTTTTCCTGCTGCTGGCGGTTGAGTTCCTGGTCGCGCTTGACCTTCTCGGCCTGCGCCTCTTGGGCCAGGCGCCGCTGGGTGTCGTCTTCCTCGGCCTGGCCTTTGTGCACCAGGCGCTGCTGTTTCTGCTTCTCTTTGCCGACCTGCTTGGCCTGCTTTTGGTTGACCAGGCCTGCTTTGAGCAACTGGTCGCGTAGGGAAATGCTCATGTGCTTACTCACTCAATCCAGCAGCTGCGCCGCAGCCGGGTAAATTCTGTTCCTGACGTTTGGCTTCGCCCCACAGGGCGTCCAACTCTTGAAGGGTGCAATCTTCCATGGGTCGCTGGGTGTCGCGCAATGCCTGTTCGATAAATCGGAAACGTCGCTCGAACTTGGCATTGGCACCACGCAGGGCGGTTTCCGGGTCGACCTTGAGGTGGCGGGCCAGGTTGACCACGCTGAACAGCAGGTCGCCCAGCTCATCGGCCACGGCCGCAACGTCGTTCTGCGCCATCGCTTCGAGCACTTCGTCCAACTCTTCGCGGACTTTGTCCAGCACCGGCAACGCATCCGGCCAGTCGAACCCCACCTGGGCGGCGCGTTTTTGCAGCTTGGCGCTGCGCGACAGGGCCGGCAAAGTGGCGGGCACGTCGTCGAGCAGGGACAGTTGCAGCGGTGCGGCCGACTTCTCGGCGCGCTCCTGGGCCTTGATCTGCTCCCAGCGCTGCTTGACCTGTTCTTCGTCCAGGCGTGGCGTGTCCAGCGGCGCGTACAAGTCCCCGGTGGGGAACACGTGGGGGTGGCGGCGGATCAGCTTGCGGGTGATGCTGTCGATCACCCCGGCAAACTCGAAACGCCCTTCTTCACGGGCCAACTGGCTGTAATAGACGACCTGGAACAGCAAGTCCCCCAACTCACCCTGCAAGTGATCGAAATCACCGCGCTCGATGGCGTCCGCAACTTCATAGGCCTCTTCCAGGGTATGGGGCACGATGCTGGCGTAGGTTTGCTTGATGTCCCACGGGCAACCGTACTGCGGGTCGCGCAGGCGGGCCATGAGGTGAAGCAGGTCTTCAAGGCTGTACATCATTCAATCTCGTCACAAAACCTGTGGGAGCGAGCCTGCCCGCGATAGCGGCCGGACTGAAGCACCGCTATCGCGAGCAGGCTCGCTCCCACAGAAACGACCCTTTTTATGGCGTGCGATTACGCCGGGTCTCGATGATGTTGGGCAACTGGGAAATACGCCCCAGCAACCGCCCCAACGCGTCCAACCCCGGGATCTCGATGGTCAGGGACATCAGCGCGGTGTTGTCCTCTTTGTTCGAGCGGGTGTTGACCGCCAGCACGTTGATGCGCTCGTTGAGCAGCACCTGGGACACGTCCCGCAGCAGCCCGGAACGGTCGTAAGCGCGGATGATGATGTCCACCGGGTAAGTCAGCACCGGCACCGGGCCCCAACTGACCTGGATGATCCGCTCCGGCTCGCGCCCGCCCAGTTGCAGCACCGAGGCGCAGTCCTGGCGGTGGATGCTGACGCCGCGGCCCTGGGTGATGTAGCCGACGATGGCGTCCCCCGGCAGCGGCTGGCAGCAGCCGGCCATTTGCGTCATCAGGTTGCCCACGCCCTGGATCTGGATATCGCCGCGCTTGCCCGGTTTGTAGCCGGTGGCCTTGCGCGGGATCAGCTCTAATTGCTCGTTGCCGCGCTCCGGCTCCACCAGTTGCTGGGCCAGGTTGACCAGTTGAGCCAGGCGCAGGTCGCCGGCACCGAGGGCGGCATACATGTCGTCGGCGATCTTCATGTTGGCTTTTTCCGCCAACTTGTCGAAATCCACCTGGGGCAGGCCCAGGCGTGCCAGTTCGCGTTCCAACAGGGTCTTGCCGGCGGCGACGTTCTGGTCGCGCGCCTGCAACTTGAACCAGTGGACGATCTTGGCCCGCGCCCGCGACGTGGTGATGTAGCCCAGGTTCGGGTTCAGCCAGTCGCGGCTCGGGGTGCCGTGCTTGCTGGTGATGATCTCCACCTGCTCGCCGGTCTGCAGGCTGTAGTTGAGCGGCACGATGCGCCCGTTGATCTTCGCGCCCCGGCAGTTGTGGCCGATTTCGGTGTGCACCCGGTAGGCGAAGTCCAGCGGCGTCGCGCCCTTGGGCAGGTCGATGGCGTGGCCATCCGGGGTGAAGATGTAGACCCGGTCGGGCTCGATATCCACTCGCAGCTGTTCGGCCAGGCCACCGATGTCGCCCAGTTCTTCGTGCCATTCCAGCACCTGGCGCAACCAGGAGATTTTTTCCTCGTAGTGGTTGGAACCGGACTTGACGTCGGTGCCCTTGTAGCGCCAGTGGGCGCACACGCCCAACTCCGCCTCTTCGTGCATCGCGTGGGTGCGGATCTGTACTTCCAGCACCTTGCCCTCGGGGCCGATCACCGCGGTGTGCAGCGAGCGGTAGCCGTTTTCCTTGGGGTTGGCGATGTAGTCGTCGAACTCTTTGGGAATGTGCCGCCACAGGGTGTGGACGATGCCCAGCGCGGTGTAGCAGTCGCGCATTTCCGGCACCAGCACGCGCAGCGCGCGCACGTCGTAGATCTGGCTGAATTCCAGACCCTTGCGCTGCATTTTTCGCCAGATCGAGTAGATGTGCTTGGCCCGGCCGCTGATGTCGGCGTCCACGCCCGTGGCCTGCAACTCGTTCTGCAACTGGTTCATCACGTCGCTGATAAAGCGCTCGCGGTCCAGGCGCCGTTCGTGGAGCAAGGTGGCGATCTGCTTGTACTGGTCCGGCTCCAGGTAGCGGAAGGACAGGTCCTCCAGCTCCCACTTGATATGGCCGATGCCCAAGCGGTGTGCCAGGGGCGCGTAGATGTCGAAGACTTCCCGGGCGACGCGGTTGCGCTTTTCGTCGTCGGCGGTTTTCACTGCGCGGATCGCGCACGTGCGTTCGGCCAGCTTAATCAGCGCCACACGCACGTCGTCCACCAGGGCCACGAGCATCTTGCGCAGGTTTTCCACCTGCCCTTGGGTGCCCAGCACCAGGGACTGGCGCGGGCTCAGGCTGGCACTGATGGCCGCCATGCGCAGCACGCCGTCGATCAGCTTGGCCACCACCGGGCCGAAGCGCTGGCTCACGGCCGGGAGCTGGATCTGGCCTTCGCGCACGCCGCGGTAGAGAACCGCGGCCACCAGGGAATCCTGGTCGAGTTTGAGGTCGGCGAGGATCTCCGCGATTTCCAGACCGGTGCGGAAACTCGACGTCCCCTCGGCCCACAGATTCTTCGCCGCGTTGTCTTGTTGCTCAGCCTCACGAGCGAACTCGCAGGCTTCTTTCAAGGCCTGGCGGTCCAGCGCCATATCGACGCTGACCGCATGATCGAGCCATGCCTCGAGATTGATACTGCCGTCGGTGTTGATCGGCTGGTGTGCTCTCACCTGTACCATCTTGCTTACCTTCCCTACGACGCACGTTCAATGCGTCAAAATCGCTGACCTTCGCTACCGTTGCGCCCCCGCTGGGCTGGCGGGGAGCGTGCAACGGCGGGCCAGTCGGACCAGACGAGCCATCCTAGCTCGCTTCAAATAACGCCATGGCCTCGACATGTGCCGTCTGAGGAAACATATCGAGGATCCCGGCACGTTTTAACCGGTAGCCCTGCTTGACCAATTCCTGTGTGTCACGCGCCAGCGTGGCCGGGTTGCATGACACGTACACCACACGTTTGGCACCCAGGGAGGCAAGCTTGCGCACCACCTCAAAGGCACCGTCGCGCGGTGGGTCCAAGAGTACCGCACAAAAGCCTTCGCCGGCCCATCCGGCAGCCGCCAATGGCTGGGATAAATCGGCCTGAAAAAACTTCGCGTTATGCAGATTGTTGTTCACCGCGTTCTGCGCCGCGCGCTCGACCATGGCCTGCACGCCTTCGACCGCGACCACTTCGCGCACCTGCCGGGCCAGCGGCAAGGCAAAGTTGCCTAGGCCGCAGAACAGGTCCAGCACCCGCTCATCCGCCTGCGGCGCCAGCCATTGCAGGGCCTGGGCGACCATGGCGGTGTTGACCGCGGCGTTGACCTGGACAAAATCCCCCGGCCGATAGGCCAGTTCCAGGCCCCAGGGCTCCAGGGGATAGCCCAGGGTCGCGTCCGCGTTCAGCGGTTGCGGCTCGCCGTCGCCGTGCAGCCACAGCTGGGCGTCATGGAAGGTGCAGAATTCCTGGAGGATCGCCAGGTCCGCGTCCGCCAACGGCGCCATGTGCCGCAACAGCACGGCGATGGACGAGCCGCTGAACAACTCGACATGGCCCAGGGCCTGGGGCTTGCTCAGGCGCCGGAGCATGTCGGGCAAGCGGCTCATGATCGGCTGCAAAGGTTGTACCAGCACCGGGCAATCGCTGATGGCGATGATGTCCTGGCTGGCGGCGGCGCGAAACCCGACATCCAGGCGCTTGGCCTTGGCGTCCCAGCGCACGGCCACGCGAGCGCGGCGGCGGTAGCCGAACTCCGGCCCGCTCAGGGGCGCGGCCCACTCCTCGGGCTGCACACCCGCGACCCGGGACAACTGCTCAGCCAACATGCGCTGTTTCAGGGCAAGTTGTTCGGCGTGGGGCAAATGCTGGACGCTGCAACCGCCGCAGCGCCCGGCGTGGGCGCAGGGTTCGGCGCGGCGCAGTTCGCTGGCCTTGAGCACGCGCTCGGCGCGGGCCTCGACCACTTTGCCGTGGGCGCCCAGCACTCGGGCGTCCACCTCTTCACCGGCCAGGGCACCGCTGACGAACCAGGTGCGCCCCTCGACAAAGGCAATGCCACGGCCATCGTTGGCCAGGCGTTCGATGCTCAAGCGCTGCTTCTTGCCGGTAGGAACCTGCGGGGCCTTGGTGCCGCCACTGGGCTGGAAGCGCAGGCCTCTCTCGTGCTTGGCCATCAGTTGGCCGCGTCGAAAATGCCGGTCGACAGGTAACGGTCGCCTCGGTCGCAGATGATGGCCACCATCACCGCGTTTTCCACTTCCCGGGACAGGCGCAACATCGCCGCCACCGCCCCGCCCGAGGACACGCCACAGAAAATGCCTTCCTCGCGGGCCAGGCGCCGGGTCACGTCCTCGGCTTCGCTTTGTGCCATATCGACGATGCGATCGACGCGCTCAGCCTGGTAGATCTTGGGCAGGTATTCTTCCGGCCAGCGGCGGATGCCGGGGATGGCCGAGCCTTCCATCGGTTGCAGGCCGATGATCTGCACACTGGCGCTCTGCTCCTTGAGGTAACGCGAGACCCCCATGATGGTGCCCGTGGTGCCCATGGAACTGATGAAATGAGTGATGCCGCCCTCGGTCTGGCGCCAGATTTCCGGGCCGGTGCTGGTGTAGTGCGCTTCGGGGTTGTCGCCGTTGGCGAACTGGTCGAGCACCTTGCCACGGCCATCGGCTTCCATACGCTGGGCCAGGTCGCGGGCGCCTTCCATGCCCTCCTCCTGGCTGACCAGGATCAGCTCGGCGCCATAGGCGGTCATGGCGGCCTTGCGCTCGGCACTGGAGTTGTCGGGCATGATGAGGATCATCTTGTAGCCCTTGATCGCTGCCGCCATCGCCAGGGCGATCCCGGTGTTGCCCGAGGTCGCCTCGATCAGCGTGTCACCGGCGTGGATCTGCCCGCGCAATTCGGCACGGGTAATCATCGACAGCGCCGGCCGGTCCTTGACCGAACCCGCCGGGTTATTGCCCTCGAGCTTGAGCAGCAGGGTGTTGCTGGTGACGCCGGGCAGGCGTTGCAAACGGACCAGCGGAGTGTTGCCGACGCAATCGGCGATGGTGGGGTACTGCAAGGTCATGGCGTATTCGCAATCCAGACTGCGGGGCGCACATCATACCGGCAAACCGCCACAGGCCATATCACGCAAAGTGTGGTGCTTATGGCATCTGGGAATAAGCGTTGCAGAGGTTTCACCCCACCCGTGCGCGCAATTTCATGTGCACCCGCAGGCCACGCTCGGCGTTTTCCGCCCACAAGCTGCCGCCCTGGCGCTGCACAGCGTTGCGGGCGATGCTCAGGCCCAGGCCGAAACCGCCGTCGCCGGGGCGTGAGCCGTCGAGGCGGATGAAGGGGTCGAACATCCGCTCCAGGTCCTCTTGGGCCACGCCGCCGCCTTCGTCCTGCAACCACAAGTGCCAGTAGTCGCCCTCGCGCTGTGCCGCCAGGCTAACAATGCCGTTGGCCGGAGAATGGCGAATGGCATTGCGCAGGATGTTTTCCAGAGCCTGGGCCAGGGTGTTGAGGTGCCCGCGCACCCAGCAGGAGGCGTCCACCGAGCACTGCAATTGAGCCGGGGGCCAGGCCCGTTCATAGCTGGCGTTTTCGCAGAGCATCTCCCACAACGCCTGGACTTGGATGTCTTCCTCCGGCAACGGTGCGCGCTCGGTGTCGAGCCAGGCCAGTTGCAGGGTGTCATCCACCAGGCGCTGCATGCCGTCGACTTCCCGGCCGATGCGCTCGCGCAGGCGCATCAGGTCTTCTTCGCTTTCGCTGGCCACCCGCAGGCGGCTCAGGGGCGTGCGCAATTCGTGGGACAGGTCACGCAGCAATTGCTGCTGCACTGCCACCGTGCTTTGCAGGCGTTCGGACATCTGCTCGAACGCCCGCCCCAACTCGCCCAGCTCATCGGCGCGGTTGAGGGCCCGCGCCGGCAAACGCGCGCTGAGTTGGTCGGCGCGCCAGGCGTTGGCCTGCTCGCGCAAGGTGTTAAGGGGCAGGATGAGCATGCGGTACAGGCCCACGCACAGCAGCAAGGTGAACAGGCCGGGGATCACGCCGCTGGTAACCACCCGCCAGGCCACGCGGTATTGGCCGGGCAAAAAGCGCTGCGGCAGTTCCATCACCAGGCTGCCCTGGCTGGGGTCGTTGGGGAACGGGATTTTCAGCCAAGGCGCACGGCGGGCGCGGCTGCTCATGGGCCAGTCCAGGCCGCGCAAAAAGGTCATGTGCTGGCTTTGCTGGTGGGTCGGCGGGTAATTGCTCAGGGTTTGCAGGTCGTTGCCGACAACCCCGACCCAGGTGTTTTCCCGCTCGGCCATTTCCAGTTGCCAGGCGTCCAATGCCTCGGCGCCGCTCTTGAGCCAGGCGTGCTCAGCCTCGGCCGCATAGCCACTGAGGGTGACGCGGGCCTCGTCGGAGAGGAACAGGTTGCGCTGCTCCACGTAGCGGCCCCACGACAGGCTCAGCCAGATCATCAGCAAGCAGAAGGCCACCAGCAAAAACGCCAGTTTCCAGAACAGCGAATGCCGGTCCGGCAGGTCAGCCCTTTTCATCGACGGCACTCAAGACGTAGCCCTTGCCCCACACCGTGCGCACTTCGCGCTCGCTGTAGCTGATGGCCTTGAGCTTGCGGCGGATCTGGCTGACGTGCATGTCCAGGCTGCGGTCGTGGGGCGCATAGCCGCGTTGCAGGACGTGCTGATAAAGGAAGGCCTTGCTCAGCACTTCGTCGGCGTTGCGGTGCAGGGTTTCGAGCAGGCGATACTCGCTGCGGGTCAGCCCGGCCCACTGTTCGCCGTAGTGCACGTCGCACAGTTCATCGTCGAAACGCAGGCTCTGCACTTCGCTGTACAGTGGCGCGGGCGGCTGGCGCCGATCCAGGGCGACGCGGCGCAGGATGGCTTCGATGCGCACCCGCAGCTCGGCCATGCTGAACGGCTTGGGCAGGTAATCGTCGGCCCCCAGGCGAAAACCGCTGATACGGTCGGCTTCGGCCCCCAGGGCCGACATCAGGATCACCGGCAGCGTATGGCTTTGGCGCAGGTGGGTGAGCACCGTCAAACCGTTCATGCCCGGCAGCAGGATGTCCATCAGCACCAGGTCGAACGGTGTTTTGCGCGCGATCTCCAGGCCCTCGCTGCCGTTCTGGCACCAGGTCACCTGAAAGCCACAGCGGCCCAGGTGCTCGTGGACATAGGCACCCAGCACGGGGTCGTCTTCAATGGTCAGGATGCGCGGCGGGGCAATAGATATGGGATTCATTGGCCTGTGCAAGTAATTCTCAGTTGGCGATTATTCAAGATTGCCCTCCAAGGAGCAACCTGCATACCCGGACCAAGGCATAACACTTGCACAGGCCACCCGTTAACGGCGTTAATTGGCGGCAATTGCCTGCTAGATCGCCAAGGATGTGTACCAGCATGGCCGCCTACCACTTTTCATACCGCCCCACCGGGAGAGTCGAGTGCTGAAGAAACTGGGGATCAAGGGGCGCATCCTGTTGCTCACGCTGCTGCCCACCAGCCTGATGGCCCTGGTGCTGGGGGGCTACTTCACCTGGATGCAGCTCTCGGACCTGCACACCCAGCTGTTGCAGCGTGGCGAGATGATCGCCGAGCAACTGGCGCCCCTGGTGGCGCCAGCCCTGGGCAGCGACAACAGCGAACTGCTGGAACGCGTCGCCACCCAGGCCCTGGAGCAAAAGGATGTGCGCGCGGTGTCGTTCCTGGCGCCCGACCGCAGCCCACTGGTCCACGCCGGCCCGAGCATGCTCAACCCCGCGCCCAGCGGCAGTAATGGCCACCTGCTGCAAGTCACCGGCAACGATGCCACCCGCTACCTGATGCCAGTGTTCGGCCATCACCGCAACCTGGCCGGCGACCTGATCCCGGACGAATCCGACCGCCTCCTGGGCTGGGTCGAGGTGGAGCTGTCCCACAACAACACGCTGCTGCGCGGCTACCGCAGCCTGTTCGCCAGCCTGCTGCTGATTAGCGCCGGCCTGCTGGGCACCGCGTTGCTGGCGCTGCGCATCAGCCGCACCATCAACCAGCCGCTGAGCCGCATCAAGCACGCCGTGGCCCAACTCAAGGACGGCAACCTGCATACGCGCCTGCCGGCCCTGGGCAGCCAGGAGCTGGATGAGCTGGCCTCGGGCATCAACCGCATGGCCAGCACCCTGCAAAATGCCCAGGAAGAACTGCAGCACAGCATCGACCAGGCCACCGAAGACGTGCGCCAGAACCTGGAAACCATCGAGATCCAGAACATCGAGCTGGACCTGGCGCGCAAGGAAGCCCTGGAAGCAAGCCGTATCAAATCCGAATTCCTGGCCAACATGAGCCACGAAATCCGCACGCCCCTCAACGGCATCCTGGGGTTCACTCACCTGTTGCAAAAAAGCGAGTTGACCCCGCGCCAACTCGACTACCTGGGCACCATCGAGAAATCCGCCGACAGCCTGCTGGGGATCATCAACGAGATCCTCGACTTCTCCAAGATCGAGGCCGGCAAACTGGTGCTCGACAGCATCCCCTTCAACCTGCGCGACCTGCTGCAAGACACCCTGACCATCCTCGCCCCGGCCGCCCATGCCAAGGAACTGGAACTGGTCAGCCTGGTGTACCGCGACACGCCGCTGTCGCTGGTGGGCGACCCGCTGCGGCTCAAGCAGATCCTCACCAACCTGGTGAGCAACGCGATCAAGTTCACCCGCACCGGCACCATCGTCGCCCGGGCCATGCTCGAAGAAGAACACGACGACAGCGTGCAACTGCGCATCAGCATCCAGGACACCGGCATCGGCCTGTCCAACCAGGACGTGCGCGCCCTGTTCCAGGCCTTCAGCCAGGCCGACAACTCGCTGTCCCGCCAGCCCGGCGGCACAGGCCTGGGGCTGGTGATTTCCAAGCGTCTGATCGAACAGATGGGCGGCGAGATTGGCGTCGAGAGCATGCCCGGCGAAGGTTCGGAATTCTGGATCAGCCTGCGCCTGCCCAAGGCCCGCGACGACAGCGAAGACCTGCCTTGCGCGCCCTTGCTGGGGCGCCGCGTGGCGGTACTGGAAAACCACGAACTGGCGCGCCAGGCCTTGCAGCACCAACTCGAAGACTGCGGCCTGGACGTGACCCCGTTCAACACCCTCGAAGCCCTGACCAACGGCGTCACCGGCGCCCATCAGACCAACCAGGCCATCGCCTTGGCCGTGCTGGGCATCACCACCAAGGACATGCCACCGGAGCGCCTCAACCAGCACATCTGGGATCTGGAACACCTGGGCTGCAAAGTGCTGGTGCTGTGCCCCACCACCGAACAAACCCTCTTCCACCTCTCGGTGCCCAACCCCCACAGCCAGTTGCAATCCAAGCCGGCGTGCACCCGCAAACTGCGCCGGGCCCTGGCCGACCTGGTCAACCCGCAGCGCCTGCGCAGCGAGCCGGGGGAGCCGATGTCCAGCCGTGCGCCGAAAGTGCTGTGTGTCGATGACAACCCGGCCAACCTGCTGCTGGTGCAGACCCTGCTCGAAGACATGGGCGCCAAGGTGCTGGCCGTGGACAGCGGCTACGCAGCGGTCAAGGCCGTACAGAACGAAAGCTTCGACTTGGTGCTGATGGACGTGCAGATGCCCGGCATGGACGGGCGCCAGAGCACCGAAGTGATCCGCCAGTGGGAAAACCAGCGCCACAGCACGCCGCTGCCCATCGTCGCCCTCACCGCCCACGCCATGGCCAACGAAAAACGCGCCCTGCTGCAAAGCGGCATGGACGACTACCTGACCAAACCCATCAGCGAGCGGCAACTGGCCCAAGTGGTGCTCAAGTGGACCGGCCTGGCCCTGCGCAGCCAGGGCCAGGAACGCCAGCACGAACACCACGGCCACGCCACCGACCTGCAAATCCTCGACCACGAAGAAGGCCTGCGCCTGGCTGCCGGCAAGGGCGATTTGGCGGCCGATATGCTGGCCATGTTGCTAGCCTCGCTTGAGGCCGACCGCGAAGCCATCCGCATCGCCCGCGAAACCCATGACCAGAACGCGCTGATCGAGCGCGTCCATCGCCTGCACGGCGCCACCCGCTACTGCGGCGTCCCGCAATTGCGCGCGGCCTGCCAGCGCAGCGAAACCCTGCTCAAACAGGAAGACCCCAAGGCCTTTGCCGCCCTGGATGAACTGGATGGCGCCATCTGCCGCCTCGCCAACCAGGCGCGGTTGAGTGCCTGATGGCCCCCCTTGGCCCCCAGTGGGAGCGAGCCCGCTCGCGATGGCGCTGTACCGGGCAACCGAGCCGCTAAATGAACAACCGCTACGGCGAGCAGGCTCGCTCTCACTTGGCCTTCACACGGATAAGGATTCCCCCCATGCGCACCCTCCTCTTCAGCAGCCAAACCTACGACCGCGACAGCTTCCTCGCCGCCGCCCTGCCGCCCGGCGTGGAGCTGCACTTCCAGAGCGCACGCCTGAGCCTGGACACCGTGGCCCTGGCCGCACACCACGAAGTGGTGTGCGCCTTCATCAATGACGACCTCAGCGCCCCGGTGCTCGAACACCTGGCCGCCGGCGGTACGCGCCTGATCGCCCTGCGTTCGGCCGGCTACAACCACGTCGACCTGGCCGTGGCCAAACGCCTGGGGCTGAGCATCGTGCGCGTGCCGGCCTACTCGCCCCACGCCGTGGCCGAACACGCGGTGGCCTTGATCCTGGCCCTCAACCGGCGCCTGCACCGCGCCTACAACCGCACCCGCGAAGGCGATTTCAGCCTCCATGGCCTGACCGGGTTCGACCTGGTGGGCAAGACCGTGGGCGTGGTCGGCACCGGGCAGATCGGCGCCACCTTCGCCAAGATCATGGCCGGGTTCGGCTGCCAACTGCTGGCCTATGACCCCTTCCCCAACCCCCAGGTGCTGGCCCTCGGCGCGCGCTACCTGAGCCTGCCCGAACTGCTGGCCCAGGCGCAGATCATCAGCCTGCACTGCCCGCTCACAGCCCAGAGCAAACACCTGATAAACCGCGACTCCCTGGCCCATATGCAGCCCGGGGCGATGCTCATCAACACCGGCCGCGGCGGCCTGGTGGACACCCCCGCGCTGATCGACGCCCTCAAGGACGGCCAATTGGGCTACCTGGGGCTGGACGTCTATGAAGAAGAAGCCCAGTTGTTCTTCGAGGACCGCTCCGACCTGCCGTTGCAGGACGACGTGCTGGCGCGGCTGCTGACCTTCCCCAACGTGATCGTCACCGCCCACCAGGCCTTCCTCACCCGTGAAGCCCTGGCCGCCATCGCCCAAACTACCCTGGACAACATCGCCGCGTGGGCTGGCGGCACCCCGCAAAACCTGGTCGAAGGCTGAAAGGGCGCGGCCCGCCGGATCGAAGGTCGCACGGGCCAGTCGCCAGATGAGGTCAGCGTGCTAGCATACCGGGCCTATCTGGAGGACCCATGGCCGAACACGATTTCCGCTACACACTGATGAACCCGCAGCACACCCTGACCGAAGTCCGCGCCCTGATGCCCGGCCGCTACCAGGTCACCGGCCAGGGCGGCGCCATCCGGCAGAACGACGTGCTGCTGGTAACCCTCAAGGGCAGCAAAAGCCTGCACATGCGCCTGACCGTCGACAACGTGCGCCACCTGCTCAAGCCCATGGGCCAATGGGTGGCCATGACCCAGGGCCCGGCATTCGGCGAACTGGCGATCCACACCTGGCAGGTCAACTGCGACGGTTGTGCCGCCACCCTGGACTTTGAATTCGCGGTGGACGCCAAGCTCGGCGCCAAGGCGCAAAAACCTGCCGCCACGGCGCGCATCGCCGAACTGGGCTGGAGCAGCGAAGGGGAAAAGCACCTGTGCCAAAAATGCCAGCAGGCTCGCCCATGAAACGTGCGGCCTGGATCGCCGTGTTCGGCGCCAGCCTGCTAGGCTGCGCCGCCGAACCGGTGAAGCTGCAACAGGACCGCAGTTACTTGCTGGAGTGGATCGGCGAAAGGCCGCTGATCGACCGCAGCCACCTGACCATCACCCTCGGCGCCGACGGCCGCGCCTATGGCACCGCCGGTTGCAACCACTGGTTCGCGCCGTACAGCCTGGACGGTGAAAAACTCAGCTTCGGCAAAGTCGGCAGCACCCGCAAACTGTGCGCCCCAGCCTTGATGGAGCAGGAACAACGCTTCCTCAAATCCCTGGAAACCGTACAGCGCTGGGACATCTCGCCCATCGACCAACTGCGCTTCTGGCCCGCCCAAGGCAAACCGCTGCGTTGGTGGTTGGAGGAAAGCTGACAGCAGCGGCAAGCTACAAGGTTGAAGCGCCTTAACTTGCAGCTTGCCGCTAACCGCTCGCAACTGCGCTTAGCTGCCACTTGCGCGTAGCGCTTTGATCTTCGCCAACACGCCTGCGGCGGTTTGTTCGCCCAGCAGTTGTTCGCGCACCTTGCCCTGGTCGTCGATGATGTAGGTCACCGGCAGGGCCTGGCTGCGGGGTACGCCGAAGAATGGCGCGGGGTCTTGGGCCAGTACGGTGAACTTGATACCCAGTTTGTCGCTAGCACTTTTGAGTTCGGCGCCCTGCACGTTGTCGAAGTTGACGCCGAACACTTCCACCGATTGGCCCTTGAGCTGTTCGGCCAGGGCGTTGAGTTCGGGGATTTCGGTGCGGCACGGGGCGCACCATTCGGCCCAGTAGTTAAGCACCAGCCACTGCTTGTCCAAGCGCTCGGCCGCGACCTTGTTGCCCGCCTGATCCACGCCGTAGTCATTACCGCAGCCGCCCAGCAGCAGGGTGCACAACAGCGCCGATGCCGCCGCCAGTCGCCTTGTCATGTGTCGATCCTTAAGCCCGAAAGTGAATATGCCGCACCGCCAAAGGTTCAGGACGCTGCGTCGCGCAGGTAGAATAGCCGCCACCTTACGCAAGATGCGACCCGCACATGACCGATCTGACGCTTTATCACAACCCGCGCTGCTCGAAATCGCGCGGTGCGCTCGAACTGCTCCAGGCCCGGGGCCTTGCGCCCACCGTGGTCAAGTACCTCGAAGAACCGCTCAACGCCGCGCAATTGCAGGGCCTGCTGGGCAAGCTTGGGATCAGCGCCCGGCAACTGCTGCGCACCGGCGAAGACGAGTACAAGAGCCTGAACCTGGCCGACGCCAGCCTGAGCGAGGCGCAACTGATCGCCGCCATCGCCCAACACCCCAAGCTGATGGAGCGGCCGATCCTGGAAACCGCCGACAAAGCCGTGATCGGCCGCCCGCCTGAAGCCATCCTGGAGCTGTTGCCGTGACCGCGCCCTACGTTCTGGTTCTGTATTACAGCCGCAACGGCTCAACCCACGAAATGGCCCGGCAGATCGCCCGGGGCATCGAGCAAGGTGGCCTGGAGGCGCGCCTGCGCACCGTGCCGGCCATCTCCAGCGAATGCGAAGCGGTGGCCCCGGCCATCCCCGCCGAAGGCGCGCTGTACGCCAGCCTCGACGATCTGAAAAACTGCGCGGCCCTGGCCCTGGGCAGCCCGACCCGGTTCGGCAACATGGCCGCGCCGCTCAAATACTTCCTCGACGGCACCAGCAACCTGTGGCTCACCGGCGCCCTGGTGGGTAAACCGGCAGGCGTGTTCACCTCCACCGCCAGCCTGCACGGCGGCCAGGAAACCACCCTGCTGTCGATGATGCTGCCGCTGCTGCACCACGGCATGCTCATCACCGGCCTGCCCTACAGCGAATCGGCGCTGCTGGAAACCCGCGCCGGCGGCACGCCTTACGGCGCCAGCCACCATGCCGGTGCCGACGGCAAGAGCGCCCTGGACGAGCATGAAACAGCCCTGTGCCGCGCCCTCGGCCTGCGCCTGGCGAAAACCGCTGTGCTGCTGGAGAGCGCCCGTGGCTAAGAAGCCGAAAGTCCTGCCCACCATCGAGTGGCTGCAACCGCGTGTGCGCCTGGCGCGCATCTTGAGCCTGGTGTGCTTTTTCGCCCTGGTGGGGGTGCTGGCGCTGTTCTACCTGTGCCTGCTGGACCTGCACGGCGCCCGGCCCTGGGTGATCCTGCTGATCGAACTGGTGCCCTTGCTCATCATGGCCCCCGGCGTGATAAGCGGCAGCCCGCGCGGGCATTCGTGGCTGTGCTTTGTGCTGAACCTGTACTTCATCAAAGGCGCGATCGCCGCCTTCGACCCCAACCGCCAACTGTTCGGCGTACTAGAAATGGCCGCCAGCCTGGCGCTGTTCTGCTCGGCGCTGCTGTATGTGCGCTGGCGCTTCCAGCTCAACCGCCGCTTGGCCGGCGAATAACCCGCCCTGTAGCAAGCGGCCTAGCCCCGGGCGTGGCGACGCTCGGCTGATCCCCGAATCAGGGCTGCTGCGCACCCCAGCGCAGGCGAGCCTGCTTGCTACTGTGGGAACATCAGTGGTTGACGGTGTAGGCCAGCATCATGGAGAGCTGGCACATCGGCCGGCCGCTTTGGGCGTGCCATTGGTTGAAGGCGTCCTGGACGATGGCCAGGTCGCGCAGGCTGGTGGGCACCTTGTCGACGATCTTCTGTGCGTTGAGGGCGGCCACCACGTCGTTGCTGGGCACGAAGGTGTCCTTGCCGACCATGCGCAGGAACCGCGGCGCCGACAACCCGCCCAGTTGATGGCCATGCTTGGCCAGGTACTTCCACAACCCGACGATATCGGTCACCGGCCATTGCGCCAGGAAAGCGCCAAAGCTGCCGTATTCGTGGGCGATGTCCAGCACCAGTTGGGCGTTGCGCGGCACACTCTTGAGTTTGCCCAGGTGGCGGATGATCCGCGCGTCCTGCATCAGCCGCTCCAGGTGCTCGGCGCCCATCAGCACCACTTTTTCCGGGTCGAAACCGAAAAACACCTGCTCGAAGGCCGGCCACTTGGCGTCCACCAAGCTGTGTTTGAGGCCGGCGCGAAACACCCGCAGCGCCAGCGTGGACAGGTAGCGGTCATCGCCGACCTGGCGCAATTGCGCCTCGCTCAGGGGCACCGGCAAATGGGCCTCCAACTGCGCCACCGAACCGAAGCGGTTCAGACAGTATTCGTGCAGCCACTTGTAGTCGCGCATGCCCTCTCCCCAATAAAGAACGGCGCCCGTGAGCGCCGTGAGTCAGCAGTACAGAGCCGGGCCAGCGCTCAAAGGTTCACCACGTTGACGAAACGCGATGCGGCGCTCTCGTCGATTTTCAGGCCAGTGAAGTCAAACAGGTTACGGTCGGCCAATTGCGACGGAATCACGTTTTGCAGGCTGCGAAAGATACTCTCGGTACGCCCCGGGGTCTTGCGTTCCCAGTCCTGGAGCATGTCCTTGACCACCTGGCGTTGCAGGTTCTCCTGGGAGCCGCACAGGTTGCAGGGGATGATCGGAAATTGCTTGAGGTCGGAATAGGCCTGGATGTCTCGCTCATTGCAATAGGCCAGCGGGCGGATCACCACGTTGCGCCCGTCATCGGCGCGCAGCTTGGGCGGCATGGCCTTGAGCGAGCCGTTGAAGAACATGTTGAGAAAGAAGGTTTCGACGATGTCGTCGCGGTGGTGCCCCAGGGCCATCTTGGTCGCGCCGATTTCGTCGGCGAAGGTGTAGAGCGTGCCACGGCGCAGGCGCGAGCACAGCGAGCAGGTGGTTTTGCCCTCCGGGATCAGTTCCTTGACCACCGAATAGGTGTCTTTTTCGACGATGTGGTATTCCACGCCCAGGGTCTTGAGGTAGGCCGGCAGCACGTCTTCGGGGAAACCGGGCTGCTTTTGGTCCATGTTCACGGCGACGATTTCAAACTGGATGGGCGCGACCTTCTGCAGGTGCAGCAGCACATCGAGCATCGTGTAGCTGTCCTTGCCGCCCGACAGGCAGACCATCACCTTGTCGCCGTCCTCGATCATGTTGAAGTCGGCAATCGCCTCCCCGGCCAAGCGGCGCAGGCGTTTTTGCAGTTTGTTCTGGTTGACCGTAAGAGTGCCCATGGCGCTAGGATCCGCGAGGTGGATGACGAAAGGCCGGCATTTTACGCAAAAGGCCGGCACGGCGGAACACACACGCGGCCTGCCAGATGAACCGGCGATTAGCCACCCCTTTTACAGCACGATTTGCTCTAAAGGCCTACGGGCATTGGGCCAAGTCCTTCCTATACTGCGACATAAGGTCGCACACATATTCAGACCTTTACTTACCTGGCCGCTTGGCCCGTAAGCGCTCCGCTGGGGGGCGATGGCAATAACAAAGGAGTGACTGACCATGATTCACCACGTCGTAGGGCTCTTTACCCACCCCGACCAAGAATGGCGGGACATCCGGGGCGATGCCGAAGAAAGCATCAGCCATATGTACCTCACCCACACCTTGATCCTCGCGGCGATCCCCGCGATTTCAGCGTTTATCGGCACCACCCAGGTCGGCTGGGTCATTGGCAACCGCGCACCGGTCATGCTGACCCAGGAAAGCGCGCTGTGGATGACCATCATGTCGTACCTGGCCATGCTCGGCGGCGTGGCCGTAATGGGCGCGTTCGTGCACTGGATGGCGCGCACCTATGACGCCAGCCCCAGCCTCGCCCGCTGCATCGCGTTTGCCACCTACACCGCGACACCGCTGTTCATTGGCGGCCTCGCGGCCCTGTACCCGCACATGTGGCTGGGAATGATCGTCGGCACGGCGGCCATCTGCTACACGGTGTACCTGCTGTATGTGGGGTTGCCGACCTTCATGAACATCCCTTCGGACGAGGGCTTCCTGTTTTCCAGTTCGGTGCTGGCCGTGGGCCTGGTAGTGCTGGTGGCCATCATGGCGTTCACCGTCATTGTCTGGGGCCTGGGCGTCGGCCCCATCTACACCAACTGACGCCGCACCTATAACAACCCCATCGCTGCCAATACCGGCCGCCGCAAGGCGGCCTTCTTTTGCCCGGCAAATGACCGCCCGGCGCCCGGGCAATTCGGAAAGCCCCCGGTTTACGGCATACTCGCAACCTCTGGAGACCCGTACCGCATGCCCGAGCTACTCAACCGCCGCGTCGAAGACTGCTTCCAACAAGCCGAAACCTTTTTCAAACGCCCCTTCAAGCGCCCCGTGGTCAGCCTCAAGCTGCGCGGGCAGAAGGCCGGCGTCGCGCACCTGCACGAAAACCTGCTGCGCTTCAACCCGCAGCTGTACCGGGAAAACAGCGAAGACTTTCTCAAGCAGACCGTGGCCCACGAGGTTGCGCACCTGATCGCCCATCAGTTGTTCGGCGAGCGCATCGCCCCCCATGGCGAGGAATGGCAGCTCATCATGCGCGGCGTGTATGAACTGCCGCCCAACCGTTGCCACACCTATGCCATCAAGCGCCGCAGCGCAACCCGCTACATCTACCGCTGCCCATGCGCCGACAGCGACTTCCCCTTCTCCGCCCAGCGCCACAGCCTGGTGCGCCAGGGCCGGCGCTATTTGTGCCGGCAGTGCCGGCAGACGTTGGTGTTCAGCGGGGAAACGCGGGTGGAGTGAAGCCCGCCCCCACCCTTGAAGGGTGGTGTGGGGGGCATTTTTCCGCTGTGGGAGCGCGCCTGCTCGCGATGGCGGCACTGAGTGGCGGTGGCCAATGGTTAGGGGTAAGACAGTTGCTCCTATATAGGCCCTACCCCACCACGTTGGCGGCCCTTAGCTGGGCGATGCGCTGTTCGCTCAGGCCCAGTTCCGCCAGCACTTGATCGCTATGGGCGCCCACTGCCACGCCGATGTGGCGGGGTTCGGGCAGGGGTTGGGAGAATTTCAGCGGGCAAGCCATTTGGGTTTGGGTGGTGCCATCGGCCCGGGGCACTTCGCAGGTCATTTGCCGGGCGCTGAATTGTGGGTGGGCGAAGGCTTCGCCCAGGCTCAGCACCGGTTCGACACAGGCGTCCACCGCGGCGAACCTTTCACACAACGCGGCGAAGTCGTGTTTTTCGAACTCGATCTGCAATTCGGCTTTCAGCGCCTGCTGCTGTTGCGGCTCGGGCGACAGGCCTCGGGCGGCCAGTTCCGGGCGCCCGAGGGCCACGCACAGTTGCTGCATAAAGGCCGGTTCCAGGCTGCCCACCGACAGCCAGCGGCCATCGCGGCTGCGGTAGTAGTCGTAGAAACTGCCGCCGTTAAGCATCTGCTGCTCCGGGCCCGGCTCCACGCCGCAGGCCAGGTAACCGGCGCCGGCCATGGCATTCAGGCTCATGGCGCAGTCACTCATGCTCACGTCCAGGTACTGGCCCACGCCGCTGTGCTGGCGCGCCACCACCGCCGCCAGCAGGCCAATCACCGCGTGCAGGGAGCCGCCGCCCACATCCGCCAGTTGCACCCCCAACGGCAGCGGCCCGCTGTCGCGCCGCCCGGTGTGGCTAGCGACACCGGCCAGGGCCAGGTAGTTGATGTCGTGGCCGGCGCGATCGCGGTACGGGCCGGTCTGGCCGTAGCCGGTGATCGACACGTAGATCAGCCGTGGGTTGAGGGCCTTCAACGCTTCGTAGCCCAGGCCCAGGCGTTCCATCACGCCGGGGCGGAACTGCTCGATCAGGATGTCGTGCTCGGCCACCAGTTGCCGCACCAGCTCCAGCGCCTCGGGTTGCTTGAGGTCCAGGGCCAGGCTGCGCTTGTTGCGGTTGAGATAGGCGTGGCTGGCAGAGACGCCGCGATCGTGAGGCGGCAGCACCCGCACCAGGTCAACGCGGCTGGGGGACTCGATGCGCAGCACCTGCGCGCCCATGTCCGCCAGCAGCAGCGAGGCGAACGGCCCCGGTAGCAGGGTCGAAAAATCCAGAACCTTGAGGGTTGCCAATGGGCCGGGCATAAGCGTTCTCCTTGAGCGATGCCCCCAAGCCTAGGCAGGCCCGGGCGCGGCGGCAATCACCGTTAACGTCAAGGGCGCTGACCTTTGCGCTCAATGGGCGGCCATGAAAAAACCCGCCGAAGCGGGTTTTTCATACAACCGGTGGGCTTATTTCACGCCACTTGGGGTTGGGCCTTCGGCCACGCCCAGGTCGTCTTCTTCACGGGTGTCGGAGATACCGCGGCCGCCACTAGCCAGTTCGGTTTGCAGCTTGTCGGTGTCCAGCTCCTTGACCCACTTGGCCACCACCAGGGTTGCCACGGCATTGCCCACCAGGTTGGTCAGGGCGCGGGCTTCGGACATGAAGCGGTCGATACCCAGGATCAGCGCCAGGCCCGCCACCGGCAGGTGGCCGACCGCCGACAGGGTGGCGGCCAATACGATGAAGCCGCTACCCGTCACGCCCGCAGCGCCTTTGGAGGACAGCAACAGCACCGCCAGCAGGGTGATCTGGTGGGTGATGTCCATGTGGGTGTCGGTCGCCTGGGCGATGAACACGGCCGCCATGGTCAGGTAGATCGAGGTGCCGTCGAGGTTGAACGAGTAACCGGTCGGAATGACCAGGCCCACCACCGACTTCTTGGCGCCCAGGCGTTCCATCTTGATGAGCATGCGCGGCAGCGCGGACTCGGAGGACGACGTACCCAGCACGATCAGCAGTTCTTCACGGATGTAGCGGATCAGTTTCAGCACGCTGAAGCCGTGGGCGCGGCAAATGGCGCCCAGCACCACTACCACGAACAGCACGCAGGTGATGTAGAAGCAGATCATCAACTGGCCCAGTTGCACCAGCGAGCCCACGCCGTAGGCGCCGATGGTGAACGCCATGGCGCCCAGGGCACCGATGGGGGCGAGCTTCATAATCATGTTGATGATGTTGAACATCACGTGGGCGAAGCGATCGATGAAGTCCAGCACCGGTTTGCCGTAGGCACCCAGGCGATGCAGGGCGAAACCGAAGATTACCGAGAACATCAACACTTGCAGGATGTCGCCGGTGGCGAAGGCGCCGACGATGGTCGATGGGATCACGTTGAGGATAAAGCCGACGATGCTCTGGTCAGCGCCTGCGGTCACGTAGGCCGCGACTTTGGAGGCATCCAGGGTCGAGGCATCGATGTGCATGCCGGCGCCCGGTTGCACCACGTTGACCACCACCAGGCCGATCAGCAGGGCGATGGTGGAGACGATCTCGAAGTACAGCAGCGCGTAGCCGCCGGTCTTGCCGACCGATTTCATGTTCTGCATGCCGGCGATACCGCTGACCACCGTACAGAAGATGATCGGGGCAATGACCATCTTGATGAGCTTGATGAACCCGTCGCCCAGCGGCTTGAGGGCGACGCCGGTCTGCGGATAGAAGTGACCCAGCAAAATACCGATGGTGATGGCTACGATCACCTGTACATACAGGGATTTGTAAAACGGCTGACGAGTCGTCATGGGAAAGATCCTCAACAGCGCCGCCCGGCAGTCATCCAACTGACGGCCACGACACCTAAAGTGCGAACCCTCCTGCACTGGAGGGATTTGTTTTGTCGAGCTGCGCGAAAGCAGACCTCTCACCCTTATCGCAAGCACCGTGCCACTATCGGTAAAACCACTGTAAGCCTTTTCCCACAAGGGTTTCAGGCTCTGAACCTTGACAAAATGCGCAGGCGACAATGGCGGATTTCCGCCCGCCACCCGGTTCTCGCCCTACAATTTGGCGGATTTCCGCCTTGTTCCTCGCGCCATGAGCTGGCTACTATCCGCCCCTCAATGGACGGACCTGCCCCCCATGCGCGAACGCACTATCGCCAGCCATTTCGCCCGCGCCGCCCTGTCCGGCGCACGCCGCCAGGGCCTGGACTGCAACGACCTGCTCCAGGAACTGGGCATCCACCCACAGTGGCTCGACGAGCCACGCGCGCGCATTGCCCCCCAACAGTTCACCGACCTGATCCAACGCCTGTGGCAACGCCTGGACGACGAATACCTGGGGTTCGCCCAGGTGCCGAGCAAACGCGGCACCTTCGCCATGATGTGCCACGCGCTGATCCACTGCCGTAACCTGGAAAAAGCCCTGCAACGTGGCCTGCTGTTCTACAGCCTGTTCCCCGCCGCGCCGCGCCTGCGGCTTGAGCGCGAGGGCGAATGGGTGTGCCTGAGCCTGGATGACCGCGACCTGCGCGACCCGGACCACTTCTTGAGCGAGTCGCTGCTGCTGATCTGGCACCGCTTGAGCAGTTGGCTGATCGGCCAGCGCATTCGCCTGGAACACACCACCTTCAGCTACCCGGCACCCGCCCACGCCAGCGAGTATGAGTTGCTGTTCCCCTGCCCCCACCGGTTCGCCAGCGGCTCCACCCGCCTGGTGTTCCACGGCCGCTACCTGGCGATGCCGCTGTTGCAGGACGAGCGCACCCTCAAGCATTTTCTCGAACGCTCGCCCGCCGACCTGCTGTCGCGCCCCGACGACGGTGACAGCCTGAGCAGCCAGTTGCGGCGCCTGCTCAGCCAGGACAGCCGCCGCTGGCCAGACCTTGAAGCCGTGGCCGCGCACCTGCACATCAGCCCACAGACCCTGCGCCGGCACCTGCGCGAAGAGGGTTCGAGTTTCCAGGCGTTGAAGGATCAGTTGCGCCGCGATATCGCCATCCACCACCTGCGCCGCGCCGACCTGTCGTTGCAACAGATCGCCGAGCATTTGGGGTTTTCCGAGCCGTCGGCGTTTCACCGGGCGTTCAAGAAATGGACCGGCCTGACCCCAGGCGCGTATCGCGAGCAGATGTAGCCAGCGGGTTCGCCCGCGCCGGGGTACGCAGCGGTCCTATCCGGCCGTGCCAGAGGCTTCGCCGCCGAGCGCCGGATCGCCATCGCGGGCAGGCCCGCTCCCACAGTTGAACGGTGGTGTGGGAGGGATGTTCTTTTTGCCTCTTCGGGCCTGCTCGCGATGGCGGCACGCAGTGGCGGTGGCGAGTGGTCGGGGTAAGACCGTTGCGCCTACAGGGAGGAGAGTTGTAACCCAGTTCTGTGCAGGCTGGCCCGCAATGAGGCCCGAAAGCCCCAGCCAATCAACCAACCGCAAAATGAACCCGAAACGCCGCCCCGCCCAGGGGCGAATCGTCCAGGGTCAGGCGCGCGCCGTAGCTTTGGATGATGTCCTGCACCACCGCCAGGCCAATGCCTTGGCCGGGGTGCTGGCGGTCCAGGCGTTCGCCGCGCTGGATCACCCGCGCGCGTTGGTTGGGCGGCACGCCGGGGCCGTCGTCTTCGACCCACAGCTCGGTGCCCGCGTGGGTGTGGCGCACGCTCACCCGCACCTGCGCCACGCAGAGGCGATAGGCGTTTTCCAGCAGGTTGCCGAGCATTTCCAGCAGCGCGCCCTCCTCGATAGGCATGAAACAGCGCTGCGGCAAATCGAAGGTGACGCGCACCGGTTTGTCGCGGTAGACCTTGGCCAGGGTGTCGCACAGGCTTTGCAGCACCGGGCGCAGGCGCACCTGATGGCGCACCAGGCCGCTTTTGCGCAGGCTGGCCCGTTGCAGTTGGTAGCTGATCTGCTGGCTCATGCGTTCGATCTGGCCTTGCAGCACCCGGGCCTGTTCGCGGTTTTGCGGGTGGCGGGCCAGGTCTTCGCTGACGCCTTGCAGCACCGCCAACGGGGTTTTCAGGCTATGGGCCAGGTCGTCGAGGGAATCGCGGTAACGGCTGCGTTGCTCGCGCTCGCTGTCCAGCAAACGGTTGAGGGAGCCGGTCAGGCGCAGCAATTCGCGGGGGTGTTCTTCGCTGAGGCTGTCGCGGGTGCCGCCCTCGATTTCGTCCAGTTCCTGGCTGAGCCGGCGCAGAGCCTTGAGGCCCCAGGTCAGGCCGATCCATAGCAGCGCCAGGAGCACCAGCAAAGCCGCGCCGAAACCCAGGTAGAGGTTCTCACGCAGGCCTTGCAGGGTCAGTTGGTATTCGCGCACCGGTTGCAGGGCAACGATGCTGAACGCCGCGCTCTTGCCGCCGAGCAACTGCACCTCGACGTCATAGACGAAGAATTCCTGGCCGCTGCTTTCGCGGATGCGCTCGAACTCGTTACCGCGCCCGTCGTAGCGCGGGGTGTAGTTGATGTTTTCTTCCTGGGTGGCCCGCGAGCGCCACACCAGGTGCCCCTCGCGGTCGTAGATGTAGCCCAGCAAGCGGCTGTCGGCCAGGTTGAAGCGCTCGTCGGGCAGTTGCGCAGGCATTTGCAGGTGGTTGTTTTCCACCCGCGCGGCGGAGATGAGCGTGGTCACGTCCGAGGCCAGGCGTTGTTCGATGGAGTCCTGCAAGGCCAGGCTGAACGCGCCCTGCATCGCCGGCAGCAAGGCCAGCATGAACAACACGGCCAGGGTGGTGGCCGCCAGCATCAGGCGCAGGCGTAGCGAGCGGATCATCGGCAGCGCTCGGTGAACAGGTAGCCCAGGCCGCGCACGGTGTCGATGGGTTTAAAGCCGTTGGGCGCCTCCAGTTTGCGGCGCAGGCGCCCCACCAGCACTTCGATGACATTGGGGTCGCGATCGTCGTCGTCCGGGTAGAGCTGCTCCATCAGGCGATCCTTGGCCACCACTTGCTGATGGTGGCGCATCAGGTATTCGAGGATGCGGTACTCGTAAGCGGTCAGGCCCAGGGGTTGGTCATCGAGGGATGCCTGCTTACGGTTGAGGTCCAGCAGCAGCGGCCCGGCGGTGATGGTGGATTGGGTAAAGCCGCTGGAGCGGCGCAGCAACGCATTGAGACGCGCCTCCAGCTCCTCGAACTGGAACGGCTTGACCAGGTAGTCGTCGGCCCCGGCGGCCAAGCCTTCGACCTTGTCCTGCCAGTTACCGCGGGCGGTGAGGATCAGGATCGGGAAGCTCTTGCCGGCCGCCCGCAACTGGCGGATCAGGTCCAACCCACCCAGGCCCGGCAGGCCGAGGTCGATCACCGCCAGGTCGTGGTTGAACTGCTCGATCTGGTACAGCGCCTCCTCGGCATTGGCCACGGCCTCGACCACATGGCCGCTGTCGCTGAGCCGGGTGTACAAATGATGGCGCAGCAGCGCTTCGTCTTCGACGACCAGCAGTTTCATGGGGGGCCTCACCTCTTGGACCGATGCACGGGCGCCGGGCGCAGGTGGCCCGGCGCCCGGCGTTGCGACCTGTACTTAGAATGCGTAGTTGGCCGACAGGTAGGTCTGCGCGCTGCTGGTCAGGCTCAGGGAGCCTTGTTTGCCCACGCCGCGCTCGCTCACTTCGGTGCTGGCATTGCTGCGCAGGTAACGGTAACCCAGTTCCACCGAGGTGTTTTGCGAAACTTGCTGCAAGACGCCGGCCTGCACGCCCACAGCGTAGCCGATGTCGCTGTCGCGGCTCATGCCGGGGGAATCCTGGGTCAGTTTGGTCAGGCCGGCGGTGGCGCCGCCGAACAATTGGGTGCTGGCGGTGACCGGCAGGAATTTGTCGTAACTGCCCAGCAGGTTTTCCTGGCGCAATTTCAGGCCATTGTGGGAGCCGGAGACGTTGTCGTAGGTGGCGTAGTAGCGGCCTTCGCTGTTCTGCTGACCGAGGCGCAGGCCCCAAGTGGTGTCCTTGCCGATCACGCCATCGGCGTTGGGGCTGCCCAGGTGGCGGTCCAGGGAGCCGGATTTCTTCACTTTGTCGCTGGTCTGGCCCAGGATCAGGCTGGCGAAATTGCTGTCGCCAGCCTGGACCATGGCGCTGGCGCCCAGAACGGTGAAGGCCAGAATCAACTTCTTGAAAGTCGTCATAGTGGTTTTCCTGTTGCGCGGTGCGCTGTTTGGGGACGTCGCTACAGTAACCAACGGCCCCTGAACTGCCCCTGAACGCCTGCTGAACCTGGGCTGAACCAAACCTGCACTACCCAGCACCGGGGCAACCGGGGCAAAATGCCGCGATGAACGCCACCCACACCCTCCCCGCCTGCTGCTCCCCCCTCGACGACCATTGGCCGCTGCCCGTGCCCCTGGCGCACACCGTGCTGCTGAGCACCCGGTTCGACCCGGCGCACCTGGCCGGCGACGACTTCCAGCGCAGCGCCATCGCCGCGCCGCCGAACATCCAACGCTCGGTGGCCAAGCGCCAGGCCGAATTCCTCGCCGGGCGCCTGTGCGCCCGCGCCGCCCTGCACCGGCTCGACGGCCTCGACTGCGTGCCGGCCATTGGCGAGGACCGTGCCCCGGTGTGGCCGGCGCACCTGTGCGGCTCGATCACCCACGGCACGGGCCGGGCGGCAGCCATCGTCGCGCGCAAGGAACACTGGCAAGGCCTGGGCATGGACCTGGAAAACCTGCTGGACGAGGAACGGGCGCGACGCCTGGCCGGGGAAATCCTCACCGGTGAAGAACTCAAGCGCATGGCCGCCGGCCCCGCCGAGGATATCGCCCTGCTGGTGACCCTGACCTTCTCGGCCAAGGAAAGCCTGTTCAAGGCCCTCTACCCCATCGTGCGCCAGCGCTTCTACTTCGAGCATGCCCAAGTGCTGGCCTGGGACCGCAGCGGCCACGTGCGCCTGCGCCTGCTCACCGACCTGTCCGGCGACTGGCACCACGGCCGCGAACTGGACGGGCAGTTTTGTGTGGCGGATGGGCAGTTGCTGAGTTTGGTGGGGGTTGAGGCCTGACATCAGCCATGTGGTAGTGGGCTGAATGGGGGAACTGCTTTTGTGTGGCCTGAGCTGCGTTTATGGGGTGGAAACTATTTGTGTGGGAGCGGGCTCGCCCGCGAGGGCGATCTTGAGACCGCCATCGCTGGCAGGCCCGCTTGCTACTTCTCCTGATGCCGCGGCCAGCTCAGGCTGAAGCACGCGCCGCCGAGGCTTTTGCTTTTGCTGATTAGCGCCCGGCCGCCGTGCCAATGGATGATCCGGCGCACGATGGACAGGCCCAAGCCATGGCCGCCCGAGGCCCGGGTGCGGCTGTCGTCCAGGCGCAGGAACGGGGTGAAGATCCGCTCCCAGGCACTTTCCGGCACGCCCGGCCCGTCGTCTTCGACGTCGATGCGGCAGCGTTGCTGGCCCACCTGATAGCTGATGGACACCTGCCCCTCGGCATGGCGCATGGCGTTGCCCACCAGGTTCTGCAAGGCGCGGTGCAGGTAGCGCGGCTCGGCCTCGACCCAGGCGTCGTCGCAGTTGGCGGCCGACAGGCACAAGCCACGCCGGACCTTGACGTTGGCCCGCAGCGGCGCCAGTTCTTCGATCACCTGGTTGACCAGGGCATCGAGGTCCACTCGCTGGAAGTCGAGCACCGGCGAGCCCTGCTCCAGGCGCGCGTAGGTGAGCATTTCATCCACCAAGCGGTCCAGGTCCTGGATGTCGTTGTCCATGCCGTCCATGTACTTGTCGCGGGCCGCAGGCGTGGCGGCCGAGGCGATCATCTCCAGGCCGAAGCGCAAGCGCGCCACCGGGGTGCGCAACTCGTGGGACACCGCCCGCACCAGTTCACGCTGAATGGCCAGCAGGCGCTGCAAGTGCTCGGCCATGCCATTGAACGCCGCGGCCAGGCGCCCCACCGAGTCGGCGCCACGGGCCGGCACGCGGGTTTCCAGGCTGCCCTGGGCGATGCGCGTGGCCGCTGACTCCAGGCCACTGAGGCGGCGTTCCAACTGACGCACCAGCAGGTACACGATCAAGCCGATCAAGCTCAGGCCCAGGGCGGCAATCAGCACCAACCACTCCACCGGGTAGGGGTTCATCTGGTACAGCGGGCCGATTTCCAGTACCCAGGGCGTGCCGACCATGCCGGCGAACACGCGGATCGAATCGCCGCCCTTGCCCAGGGCCATCACCGTGTCGCCTTCGGCCACGCGGCGGCGCTGGTCTTCGTCCATGTCGGCCTGTTCCAGGTCAACCAGGTGCATGTCGAAGCCAAAGCCCTTGTCGCGTTTGAGGGCTGCCAGGCGCTGGGGCTGCTCGGCCACGGGGTAGCGCACCAGTTCATCGGCCAGCAGGTAGATGGTGGCCCGCGCCAGTTGCTCGCTGATCTGCAACACCTCGCCGGTGAGCACCAGTTGCTCCTTCTGGCTGACCAGCCGATAAACCCGCGCCGCGTGCGGCCCGGTTTGCTCCACCAGCGCCTGGCCGCGCAGGATACGGTTGCGCTGGCCGAGGTCCAGGTCGGTGTCGGCGAAGGTCTGCAACTTCAGCGGGATGCCCAACAGGCGCTCCCACATGGTCACGGCGCGGCGGCGCTCGAACTCGTTCATCGGTTGCAGGTTGTCGGCCATCAGGGAGAACGTGCCGTGGGCCAGGCGTTCGCGGTACTGCTCGCCGCGGGCCTGGTTGAGCAGGTGCAGCGCCAGCACGCCGAGCACCGCCACCAGGATCAGCGCCGCGCACATGCCGCCGTAGATGCGCAGGAAGATGGAGTTCACAGCGGCATGTCTACGCAGGCTTCGGGAACGAACAAGTAGCCTTTGCTGCGGATGGTCTTAATCAGCCGCGGGTGGATGGGGTCGTCGCCGATCTTGGGGCGGATGCGCGAGATGCGCACGTCGATGGAGCGGTCCTGGCCGTCATAGCCGATGCCGCGCAGGGCGGTGAAGATTTCCTCGCGCGAGAGGATGCGTCCGGCGTTGGCCACCAGCAGCCACAGCAGGTCGAACTCGGCGCTGGTCAATTCGATGCCGGCGTCGCTCAGCCAGGCCTCGCGCAAGGCGTGGTCCACCACCAACGGGCCGAATTGCAGGCGCCGGGGTTTTTCCGGGGCCGCCGGCTCCGGCGCTTCGCTGCGGCGCAGCAACGCCTGGATGCGCGCCAGCAACAAGCGCGGGCGCACGGGTTTGCACACGTAGTCGTCGGCACCCAGGTCCAGGCCCAGCACCTGGTCCATGTCGTCGGCACGGGCGGTGAGCATCAGGATCGGTCCTTCATAGCGGTCGCGCACCTTGCGGCAGATGCTCAGGCCATCCTCGCCGGGCAGCATCAGGTCGAGGATCACCAGGTCCGGTTGCTCGGCGATGATCCGGGCGGCGGCCAGGGCACCGTTGCCCTCGATGGCGACACGCAATCCATTGCTTTCCAGGTAATCACGGGTCAACTCAGCCAGACGCTGGTCGTCCTCGACAATCAATACCTGCCACGCTTCTTGCTCCACGGGGACCTCTGCTTGCCAAAAACACTGATAAAGGAAGGATCCGCCCGTCTTTTTGTAATGTTTGGGGCGGATAAGACAGCGAATCGAACGGGCGATTGTAGCAACGCCTGCGCGGCTAAAGACAAGCGGGCAAATGGGCTCGGTAAGTACCCTTTTTTGTGATAGGGTTCGCGCCCGCAAAAATCCGCCCAAGGCTATTTCCGGCGGTAAAAAACAGTGACAAACGGCGCAGTCCAGCAGCGACGCGGCCTACAGGACGAATACGTCTTTCATACACAATTTACGCACAGCTTTATCCACAGGTATCACGTTGCAATCATCCACCCAAACGCATTATCTTGTAGCTCGCGCGCCGAAAAACCCTACATATGGGGTTTCGAGACAAAAACCAAACACAGTTCAGACAAGAAACTCAAGTGCTTTTCTTGCTTGCGTTTGGTTGAACCAATCGTCATTTCAGAAGACCAAACCGCGTCTGCGGATGGCCACCGCTTTGCAGCCAACCACGGCCAAAGCGGTACGGGTGTTGCAGTAGAGAATCTGTCATCCATCGCAAAACGGTTTCGCGCCTTGCGGCTTGGAACCCAAGACTTCGGCATGGAAGCGACGCCCGCAAGAGCGCCTTCCTCCTGTCCCGAAGTGGTTATGCCCGGCCTCGCCGGTTGTAGTGCTTCAGGACGGAACGGTGGGCACCAAGACGGTGCCCCAACAAACATAGAGAACGTGGAGACACCCATGCAAACCGACACAACTCGCGAGAACCCGCAGGGCAATGTGCCGCAGGCCGCCGATTCCAACCAGGATCTGTCCGCCACCGCACCGGGCCAATTGCGAGTGATTAAGCGTAACGGCACTGTCGTTCCTTACACCGATGACAAGATCACCGTCGCCATCACCAAAGCGTTCCTCGCAGTTGAAGGCGGCACCGCTGCCGCCTCGTCGCGAATCCACGACACCGTGGCCCGCCTGACCGAACAAGTCACCGCGACCTTCAAGCGCCGCATGCCTTCGGGCGGCACCATCCATATCGAAGAAATCCAGGACCAGGTCGAACTGGCCCTGATGCGTGCCGGCGAGCAGAAAGTGGCCCGCGACTACGTGATCTACCGCGACGCCCGTTCCAAGGAACGCGCCACCCGCGCGCCGGCCGCCGACGCCGTGCAGGCTCACCCCTCGATCCGCATCACCCTGGCCGACGGCACCTTCGCGCCGCTGGACATGGGCCGCCTGAACACCATCGTCACCGAAGCCTGCGAAGGCCTGGAAGAAGTCGATGGCGACCTGATCCAGCGCGAAACCCTGAAGAACCTCTACGACGGCGTGGCCCTGAGCGACGTCAACACCGCCCTGGTGATGACCGCCCGTACCCTGGTCGAGCGCGAGCCGAACTACTCGTTCGTCACCGCCCGCCTGCTGATGGACACCCTGCGCGCCGAAGGCCTGGGCTTCCTGCAAGTGGCCCAGAGCGCCACTCACCACGAAATGGCCGAGCTGTACGCCAAGGCCCTGCCGGCCTACATCGCCAAGGGCATCGAGTTTGAGTTGCTGAACCCGGTACTGGCCGACTTCGACCTGGAAAAACTGGGCAAGGCGATCAACCACGAGCGTGACCAGCAGTTCACCTACCTGGGCCTGCAAACCCTGTACGACCGTTACTTCATCCACAAGGACGGTATCCGCTTCGAACTGCCGCAGATCTTCTTCATGCGCGTGGCCATGGGCCTGGCCATCGAAGAAAAGAACAAAGAAGACCGCGCCATCGAGTTCTACAACCTGTTGTCGTCCTTCGACTACATGTCCTCGACCCCGACCCTGTTCAACGCCGGTACCCTGCGCCCACAGCTGTCGAGCTGCTACCTGACCACCGTGCCGGACGACCTGTCGGGCATCTACCACGCGATCCACGACAACGCCATGTTGTCCAAATTCGCCGGCGGCCTGGGCAACGACTGGACCCCGGTGCGCGCACTGGGTTCGTACATCAAGGGCACCAACGGCAAGTCCCAGGGCGTCGTGCCGTTCCTCAAGGTCGTGAACGACACCGCCGTCGCCGTGAACCAGGGTGGCAAGCGCAAGGGCGCGGTCTGCGCCTACCTGGAAACCTGGCACATGGACATCGAAGAGTTCATCGAGCTGCGCAAGAACACCGGTGATGACCGTCGCCGCACCCACGACATGAACACCGCCAACTGGATCCCCGACCTGTTCATGAAGCGCGTCTTCGACGACGGCAAGTGGACCCTGTTCTCGCCATCGGAAGTGCCGGACCTGCACGACCTGACCGGCAAGGCCTTCGAAGAGCGCTACGAGTACTACGAAGCCCTCACCGAGTACCCGGGCAAGGTCAAGCTGTTCAAGACCATCCAGGCCAAAGACCTGTGGCGCAAGATGCTGTCCATGCTGTTTGAAACCGGCCATCCATGGCTGACCTTCAAGGACCCATGCAACCTGCGCAGCCCGCAGCAGCACGTGGGCGTGGTCCACAGCTCGAACCTGTGCACCGAGATCACCCTGAACACCAACAAGGACGAAATCGCGGTCTGCAACCTGGGCTCGATCAACCTGCCGAACCACATCGTGGGCGGCAAGCTCGACACCGCCAAGCTGGAACGCACCGTCAACACTGCGGTACGCATGCTCGACAACGTGATCGACATCAACTACTACTCGGTGCCGCAAGCGAAGAACTCCAACTTCAAGCACCGCCCGGTAGGCCTGGGCATCATGGGCTTCCAGGACGCTCTGTACCTGCAGCACATTCCCTACGGTTCGGATGCCGCGGTCGAGTTCGCCGACAAGTCCATGGAAGCGGTCAGCTACTACGCGATCCAGGCTTCCTGCGACCTGGCCGACGAGCGCGGCGCCTACGAGACGTTCCAGGGCTCGCTGTGGTCCAAAGGCATCCTGCCGCTGGACTCGCAGCAGATCCTGATCGAGCAGCGCGGCCAGAAGTACATCGACGTTGACCTCAACGAATCCCTGGACTGGGCACCGGTTCGTGCCCGCGTGCAGAAAGGCATTCGTAACTCCAACATCATGGCCATCGCACCGACCGCCACCATCGCCAACATCACCGGCGTCTCGCAGTCGATCGAACCGACCTATCAAAACCTCTATGTGAAATCCAACCTGTCGGGTGAGTTCACCGTCATCAACCCGTACCTGGTTCGCGACCTCAAGGCCCGCGACTTGTGGGACTCGGTGATGATTAACGACCTCAAGTACTACGACGGTTCGGTGCAGCAGATCGAGCGCATCCCGCAGGAACTCAAAGAGCTCTACGCCACCGCGTTCGAAGTGGACACCAAGTGGATCGTCGACGCCGCCAGCCGCCGCCAGAAGTGGATCGACCAGGCTCAGTCGCTGAACCTGTACAT
Source organism: Pseudomonas sp. MF08875 (assembly GCF_059862525.1). NCBI lineage: Bacteria > Pseudomonadati > Pseudomonadota > Gammaproteobacteria > Pseudomonadales > Pseudomonadaceae > Pseudomonas > Pseudomonas sp. MF08875. The sequence continues at coordinate 56,601 of NZ_JCBCUW010000013.1, read as the reverse complement.
CGCCGGCGCCTCGGGCAAGAAATTGGACGTGACCTACCGCATGGCTTGGTACCGTGGCCTGAAAACCACTTACTACCTCCGTGCCCTGGCCGCCACCAGCACCGAGAAATCGACCATCAACACCGGCAAGCTGAACGCGGTATCCAGCGGCGGCAACCACGGCGACGACTCGGTCCTCGCCGCCCCTGCCGGCCCGGCCCCCGTGCCAAAAGCCTGCGCCATCGACGAGCCGGATTGCGAAGCCTGCCAATAAGCTGAGCCGTCCAGCCCCGCCAGGCGCTGACTGAAAAACCCCCGACAGACTTTTGGTTTGCCGGGGGTTTTCTTTTGTGTGGAGTAACCCGCTGGGGCCGCGGCAGATGAGCGGCGCAGTCGGGGGGCGCCATTGCGAACAGGCTTGCTCCCACAGAAATGCCCCGGTGAACGTGTTCCCAAAACTGTGCGGGCTTGCTCGCTCCCACACACAAAAAAGCCCCTCTTTCGAGGGGCTTTTGGTAGAGCGCGAACCGCTATCAGGTCATCTGGATGATGGTCTGCATGATGGTGCTCTGGGTGGAGATGGTCTTGGCGTTGGCCTGGTAGTTGCTCTGCGCCTTGATAAGGTCCACCAACTCGTTGGTCAGGTTGACGTTGGAGCCTTCCAGGTTACCGGCCACGATGGTGCCCAGGGTGCCGGTCTGCGGGGTGTCATAGCCTGGCTGGCCCGAGGCGAAGGTTTCTTTCCAGCTTGTGCCACCCGCCGGTTGCAGGCCTTGCTCGTTGTTGAAGCTGGCCAGGGCCAATTGGCCAATGGCCTTGCTTTGCTGGTTGCTGAAGTTGGCGAACATCACGCCATTGCCGTCGATTTTCAGCCCGGTGATTTCGCCGGTGGCGTAGCCGTCGGTGACCGGCGGGTTGCGGTAGGTCACCGAGTTGTACTGGGTGATGCTGGCCATGTTGATGGCAATGCCATCGGGGTTAGCGGCCGCGCCGTTGGGGGTCCACACACCGCCGACCATGACGCTGGGCACCCAGGCGCCGGTACCGGTACCCGGGATGGTCAGGGTGGTATTGGAGGCGGTGCTAGGTGGAGTGACGATGCCCGTCAGTTCGCCAGCGGTGTCGAAGGACATGGTCGAAGCCACCGGTGCCTGGGCGCCTGTGCCGGTCACCGGCGAGCCGTTAGGGTTGCGGCCATCGATCAGGGTGTAGGTCTTCCAGGTGTTGGAGCCGGTCTTGACCACGTACTGGTCCATCGGGTGGGAGTTACCCTGGGTGTCGTAGATGGTGGTGCTGAACTGCTCGGTGAAGGACTTGAGGTTACTCGGATCGAACGGAATGTCGGTCTGGTTGATGACGTCACTGGTGGACTTGAGGTTACTGGTGGAGTCGACTTTGCTCGACGCCTTGGGCGGCAGGTTGGCCTGGTCGATGCGCAGGTCAGTGAGAATACCCTTGACGACCTTGCCTTCGTCGTCCACGGCGTAGCCTTGCAGGCGGCCGGTACCGTCGGAGGTGGTGACGAAGCCTTCCTTGTCACGCTGGAACGTGCCGGCGCGGGTGTAGCTCAGCGAGCCGTTGGTGCTCAGGGTGAAGAAGCCGCCGCCCTGGATCGCCATGTCCAGCATGCCGCCGGAAGTGTTCACGTCGCCCTGGCTGAACTGCTGGGACACGTTAGCCAGGTTCACGCCGTTGCCGATGGTCTTGCTGCCGTTACCCAGGCGCAGGGCCGAGTAGACGTCCTGGAATTCCGCACGAGAGGACTTGAAACCAGTGGTCGCGACGTTGGCGATGTTGTTACCGGTGACGTCCAGTTGCTTGTTGGATGCATAGAGACCGCTGAGGCCAATGTTGAAAGACATATCTCACTCCTTGTGCCGCGTTATTCGGCTCTACAAACCAATCGTTTGGACTTTGGACAGGGCAACGGCGCCCAGGCCAGCGAGGTTAAGCATGATTTCGCCGCCGGTCTGGCTCAGCGTCACGCTGTTGACGGTCGCCGGCAGGGAGGTCAGCAGGGCAACGGTGCCATCGTCGGTCTTGGTGGTGGCTTTGAAGGAGTAGGTGCCCTTCTCGACTTTCTCACCGGCCGTGTTGGTACCGTCCCAGGTAAAGGTCGGGCTGCCAGCGACCTGGCTGCCCATGTCGATGGTCTTGACGACCTTGCCGTCCTTGTCGGTGACGGTGATGGTGGCGTTGCTGATCGGCTTGCTGACGACCAGAGAACCGGTGAGGCCTTTTTCCGGGTCGACCACCGACGTGTCGGTTTGCACGATCACCGAGCGGCCCACCAGCGACGAGGCCTGCAAGGCCTGGGACGACTTGTAGCTGGTGGACAGCGACGACACCGAGTCATTGAGGGTGGTGATGCCTTCCAGGCTGCTGAACTGCGCCAACTGGGCAACGAACGCGCCGTTGTCCTGGGGCTCCAGCGGGTTCTGGTTTTTCAATTGGGTGACCAGCAACTGCAAGAACGCATCCTTGCCCATGACGGTGCCGTCGGCAGCCTTCTTGGTCGTGTTGGCGCCGTCGGTGCCGCCGGTCTTCTTGACGTTGTTGACGACGTCATTGAAGGCGTTGGCGCTGGTGGTGTCCTTAACGCTCATAGGAGTAGCCCCTTATCACTGACCCAGGGTCAGGACCTTCTGCATCATGGTTTTGGCGGTATTCATCATTTCGGCGTTGGTCTGGAAGGACCGACTGGCGGAAATCATGTCAGCCATTTCCTCGACCACGTTGACGTTGGGGTAATAGACATAGCCCTTGGCGTCAGCGGACGGATGGTTGGGTTCGTAGCGTGCATCCAGGTTGCTCTGGTCTTCGACTACGCCGAGCACCTGCACGCCCTGGCCGGCAGCGTCCTGGTTCTGGAACAGCGAATCGCTGCCGCCGCTCTGGCCGCCCTGGAACATGGTGGCGAACACCGGGTGACGGGCGCGATAGGTCTGGTCGATGCTCGAGGAGACCGTCTCGGCGTTGGCGATGTTACTGGCGACGGTGTTCAGGCGCGTGGTCTGGGCACTCATGCCGGAACCTGCGATGTTAAAAACACTGGACAGGGACATGGTTACTCTCCGCGCAGGGCTGCGATCAACCCTTTGAATTTGCCATTGAGCAGCGTGAAGCTGGCCTGGAAGTTGACCGAGTTCTCGGCATAGTTCGACTGCTCGAGCTGGGCATCCACGGTGTTCTGGTCGATCGAGGGCTGCATCGGCGTGCGATACAGCAACGATTCGTCGCCATTGCCCAGGCCTTGCGCTTCGATATGACGGTTATTGGTCATATTCAAGGCGAAGGCGCCGCTCTTGGTCTTTTCGCTCTGCGCCGCCAGCACAGCCGAAAAGTCCAGATCCCGAGCCTTGTAGTTCGGGGTATCGGCGTTGGCGATGTTGTTGGCCAGGACTTCGGCACGCTTGGCGCGAAAGCCAAGAGCCTGTTCATGGATACCGAGCGCTTTGTCGAAGCTGATGCTCATGTCGGGAAACCTTTGGGTGACCGGTTTTTCGTAGCTGGAACTTAGCAAGCCGCGTGCCAACTGCATAACCCCCCGAAAACACGGGCTTTGCCGGCCCCGGCAAGGCACCGATGCCAGAAAAGCGGCAATGGGTTTCCGCTGGCCGCCGCTTTTCTGCCGCTTTGCGGGGGCGGCAGGTCAGCCACCGGCGCGACGGTAGCGACTCGCCCGCTAACGCGAGCAGGCTCGCTCCCACCGCAGGCCAGCCAACTACAGTGACGGCAAAAAAAACGGGAGCCGCTGAGGGCTCCCGTTTTTCGTTGTCGCCAGCCAATCACTTGGCCTGGTAGATAATGCCCGGGCTGCACTGGACCATCTGGTAGTGGTCCGGCAAGCCGTTCAAGGCTTCCGACGCGCCGAGAAACAGGTAACCGCCCGGTTTCAGGGTGCTGTGGATACGCAGCAGGATGTCTTTCTTCACCTCGGCGGAGAAGTAGATCAGCACGTTGCGGCAGAACACGATATCGAACTTGCCCAGGCTGGCGTAGCTGTCCAAGAGGTTGAACGAGCGAAACTCCACCCGGCTCTTGATCGGTGCCTTAACTGCCCAGCGCCCCGGCCCCTTGGGGTCGAAATAACGCTGCAAGCGCTCGGGCGACAAACCGCGGCCGATGGCCAGGCTGTCGTATTCGCCGGTCTTGCAGTTGTTCAACATGGTGCTCGACAGGTCGGTGGCAACAATCTGCACCCCCATCTTCAACTGCCCCATGTTGACCCGCTCGAACTCGTCGATGGCCATGGACAGGGAGTAAGGTTCCTGCCCCGACGAACAGGCCGCCGACCAGATGCGCAGCCGCTGGCCGGGGTTGGCCTTGATCGCCTGGGGCAGCACCTTGTTCTTGAGCACCTCAAAGGGGTAGGTATCACGAAACCACAGGGTTTCGTTGGTGGTCATGGCGTCCACCACCAACTCGCGCAAACCACTGCGCGGCTGGGTCTGGATACGCTGGACCAACTCCCCCAGGGACTTGATGCCCTGCTGTTCCATCAGTTTGTTGAGACGGCTCGACACCAGATACTGCTTGTTCTCACCGAGCAAAATGCCACAGGCTTTTTCCAGGAAGACCCGGAACTGTTCGAAATCCAAATTACCCGTAGACAAAGATACCGCCTCTAAAATCGTGTTGTTCGCCGGGGCAGGCGCCCCTAGCTGTGATCTGCTGCTTTGATCCGGTCAACGACCCGGGCTGCCAGGTCATCAGGACGGAATTTGGCCAGGAAGTCATCGGCACCGACTTTCTTGACCATCGCCTGATTGAACACTCCGGACAGCGAAGTATGCAGGATGATATGCAGTTTTTGCATGCGTGGATCGTTGCGTATCTCGGCCGTGAGAGTGTAGCCGTCCATTTCCGGCATCTCGATGTCGGAGATCATCATCAAAAATTCTTCTTCGGGCTTCTTGCCCTCGTCCACCAGTTTGCGCAGGTATTCGAACGCCTGGCGACCGTCATTGAGCGCCACCACCTCAACCCCAACGGTTTGCAGGCAACGCGAAACCTGTTTGCGCGCCACCGAGGAGTCATCCACCGTCAACACCCGCAGCGATATGGCCTTTTGCTGGGTTTCGGTGTCCACCACGCCAAAGGAAATCGACTCCGGCGTCGGCGCCACTTCAGCCAGCACCTTCTCTACGTCGATGATTTCCACCAACTGGTTATCGACCCGGGTAACGGCGGTCAGGTAGTGATCGCGCCCGGTGCCCTTGGGTGGCGGGTGGATCTCCTCCCAGTTCATGTTGACGATACGTTCCACCGAGCGCACCAGGAAACCCTGGGTCTTGGTGTTGTACTCCGTGATTATCACGAAGGGGTTGCTTTGGTCCTGCAAACCGCCCGACCCGGTGGCCATCGCCAAGTCCAGAATCGGAATGGTCGCACCGCGAATATTGGCGACACCGCACACGACAGGATGGGACTTAGGCAGCACCGTCAGTTTGGGGCATTGCAGCACCTCCCGAACCTTGAACACGTTGATCCCGTAAAGCTGCGTTCCGTCCAAGCGGAACAACAACAGCTCAAGGCGATTCTGCCCCACCAGTTGCGTGCGCTGGTTCACCGAATCCATTACACCAGCCATGCCCGACTCCCACTACACCCACACACTTGAAAAGATCCGACGCCCGTTCATTGCTAAACGGCACGGCGCTTGCTTTTTAACTCTTATGAACGCCAAAACGACATTTTCCCGACGCCTGACCTCAACCTACCGCAAAGGCCTGTGCGCCTGGTCGGCGCTGTGTTGCCTGGCCGTCGGCGGCCCGGCCCTGGCCGACTCGGTCACCTTGCCTGATCTGCTTATCGGCGTCACCCAAGGGTTTCTTGAATTCACCGTGGAAGACTACCTGGCCACCAGCCAGACCGAAGGACGCTACGAGATCCAGGTCAACCAGCTCGACCCGCGCCTGCGCCTGCCCCAGTGCGACAAGGAATTGACAGCGACCCTGGAGAGCCCCGCCGTGCCCCTGGGCCGTGTCACGGTGCGCGTGCGCTGTGATGGCGCTGCGCCCTGGACCGTGTTCGTACCCGCTCAAGTACGCCTGTTTCGCGAGATCGTGACCACCACCCGGCCGCTCAAGCGCACCGCCATCATCGGCCCCGAAGACGTCACCCTACGCGAGCGTGATATCAGCCTGATAACACAGAGTTACCTGACTTCCGTCGATCAGGCGATCGGGCAAAAACTTGTCCGACCAATGGTCAACGACCAAGTCATTACCCTGGTGCACATGGAGCAGGCCGAAGTGGTGCGCAAGGGCGACCAGGTGGTGATCTCGGCGCGCAGCGGCACCCTCAGCGTGCGGATGCCGGGGGAAGCCCTGTCCAATGGCGGCATGAGCGAACAGATCCGGGTCAAGAACCTCAACTCCCAACGGGTCATCAAGGCACGGGTGACCGCTCCGGGCCAGGTCGAGGTGGCCTTGTAGAGCACTGGCGCTTGCCTCAGTCGTTCCCTAGACTGTGCCAGTACGCCGCGTGGCCCTGGCGCGTTCGTCTACCGATAATTGAGCCTAAAGTTTTTCCGGGTATGGCCGAAAACATGGCAAGCGTCCAAATACCCAGAGGTTTTTTCCATCATGGTCATCGATTTCAGCCGATTAAACAGCTCCCCCTCATTGGCCACCGCCCGTAGCGGCGCCAACAAAGAAACCGGTGATGCCGGGCAGTCCGCGCCGGTCACTACCGCCGCCCAACAGCCCTCCGCCAGCAAAAGCGGGGAATCGGTACACCTGAGCAATGAGGCTCAACAGTTGCAGAAGGTCACCGACAAGCTGCGCGATCAGCCTGCCGTCGATAAGGCCCGCGTGGCCGAGTTGAAGCAAGCGATTGCCGATGGCAGCTATAAAGTCGACAGCAACCGTGTAGCCAGCAAGCTGCTCAATTTCGAAGCCCAGCGCTAGCCCAAGGCCTGCGCCAGGCTTTTGGACGCTTAGAACCCAAGGCCCGTCATGCACGACACCAACTTACTGCAACTGATTACCGACGACTTTGCTCCAGCTCAACAGTTGCTGGAGTTGCTGCAAACCGAGTCCCTGGCCCTCCACGGACGCGACATGCGGCTGCTCGAAGAAATCCTCGCGCAAAAACAGGCGTTAATCATTTTGCTGGAGCAGCATGGCCGCAAGCGCAGCGAAATCCTCGCCAGCCTCAACCTGCCCGCCAACCACAACGGTCTCGCGCAACTGGCCGAGCACTCAAGCATTGGCCCGCAATTGCTGGCGCAAAGCGAAGTCCTGAACCAAAAACTCGCCCAATGCCACGCCATCAACGAGCAGAACGGCCAGTCGATCCAACTGCAACAAGCCACCACCGCACACCAGTTGCGCATTCTCACAGGTGGCGAACCGCCTTCGCTCTACGATGCCCGCGGGTCAACCTCCAAGCTTGCGAAGCCACGCCCGCTCAGTCAGGCTTGAGCCCTTATGAGCGCGCCCTATGAAGCCGCGCCACATGCTGGCAAAATGCCGGATCTTGCGTGTAGTTGTATTTTGTCTGGAGATTGATGAACCGTGTCCAATGCCTTAAACGCGGAAGACGCTCCGCAGCCCCCCAAGGTGCTCACCACACCTCTGGAAATCGCCGCTAACCTGCGGTCGCTGCAAGAGAGCCACGATCCCCTGATTATTACGTTCCATGAACGCAGCCAGCGCTTTCAGAGCTATCTGGTGGAGGTCGACCGCGACAGCGGCATGATTGCCCTCGATGAAATGATCCCCCGCGACGGCGAGCGCTTCATGTTCGGCGGCGAGCCTTTTCGCGTCGAAGGCTTTCACGAAGGCGTGCGGATCGCTTGGGAAAGCAACGGCACCCCGACCCTCGATGAAACCAAGGATCACCGCTGCTACCGCACGGTCATGCCTACCGAAGTGGTCTACCACCAGCGGCGCAACGCCTTTCGCGCGGCCCTGAAACTGGCGCAACTGGTGGATATCGAGTTGGGCGGTGAGAAGCTCAAAGCCCCGGTCAAGGGCAAGCTGTTGGATATTTCCGCCACCGGCTGCAAGTTGCGCTTTGACGGCGACATCTCCGATCGCCTGCAACTGGGCGAGGTCTACGACCGTTTCGTCGCCGCCCTGCCCTTCGGCGCCATGACCGCGCCGGTGGAACTGCGCCACCTGCACCACGAAGAGCGCATCGACACCACGTTCGCCGGCGTGCGCTTTCACAACATGAGTGGCCTGGTACAGCGCCAGGTCGAGCGCTTCGTCTACCAGTTGCAACGCGAAGCGCGGCGCTTCGACAAAGACGACATGTAAATCCGCCAGCACACAAAAAACGGGCAGCTGCGTAAGGGCTGCCCGTTTTTTGTTTTAGGGCCTGGCACCGGTGAAGGTGTGGGGATGTTCGGGGTCTGCGTCGTCAGGCCCGCCGTTTTCGTCAGGCGCCGGTTGCGCATCCGCGTCAGGTTCCAGCTCCGGGTCGGGAGTGGCTGGACTCTGCTGCATCTGGTCTTGCACCACTTGCTCGTCCACCCGTGGGTCGAGGGCCGCCACCAGGGGCGAACTGGACATGCTGTCCGGCATCGCCACGTGGTGCAGCGGTGCATCGTCCACCTGATGCAGGTTGGTCACAGCCTTGGGCCGGATGCGCCAGACCAGGACCAGGGCAAAAAAACTGAAGAAGGCATAGAGCATCTGGCTGCCGAAGAACTTCATCAGCACCCCGGCCACCAGCGGCCCAATGCTGGCACCCACGCCGTAGGTCACCAGCAGCATTGCCGTCAGCGACACCCGACGATCGCTCTCCACATGGTCGTTGGAAAACGCCACCGCCAGCGGATACAGGCAGAACTGCACCAGCGAACAGAGGAACCCGGCAACAAACAACACCTCCAGCGGCACCGACGGCAGGATCGCCAAGGGCAGCGCCGCCACGGCGAGAAACCCGGCGAAGCAGCGGATCAGCAGCGCACGGTCATAGCGGTCCGATAACCAGCCCAACGGCCACTGCACCACCAGGCCTGCGAAGATGCAGCTACCCATGAACAGACCCACTTGCTCGGTCGAGAGCCCCTGCTGCGCGGCATACAGCGGCGCAAGGCCGTAGAACGAACCGACTATCAGGCCCGCCCCCAGCACCGTGCTCAACGACTGCGGCACGCGCTTGATAAAGAACCGCGGCTCCATCGGTGCCGGATGCAAGGGCGCGGGGTGAATGCGCCGGGTCATGGCCACCGGCACCAGGCACAGGGCGAAGCACAGCGCCACCAGCATCAGCAGTTCCAGGCCCAGTTGCGGGTGCATGACCAGAATCAGTTGCCCCAGCACCAAGCCCAGGTACGAGGCGATCATGTAGCCGCTGAACACCAGCCCTCGTTGCTTGGCTTCGGCCTGCTCGTTGAGCCAGCTCTCGATGACCATGTACTGGCACATCATGCCCAGGCCCACGATCACCCGCAGCACCAGCCATGCGGGTAGCCAGTCCACCAAGCCATGGCCCAGCACCGCGGCGCCGACAATGCCGGCGCAGGTGGCGTAGGCGCGAATATGCCCGACACGGGCGATCAGGCGATGGCCGATCTTGCCGCCCAGGACAAGACCGAAGTAGTTGGCGGCCATCAGCGCACCGATCCACAGACCATCGACGTGGTCCGCGGCCAGGCGCAAGGCCAGGTAAGTACTCAATAGGCCTGAGCCGATAAGCATCATCAGCGAGGCGAAATACAGCGCTCGAAAGGATTTCCAGATTTGGCGCATCGGCGTTCCGAGCGGCTCCTTGAAGTGAGGATCGGGCTATCGCTAACGATAGCCCGAAGGCGAGGGTCGGTTATGCCTGGGCCGCTAGAACACGACGCTCCCAGGGAGTTATTTCATCGAAGAAACTGGTCAACTCCATGGTTTTCGAGGCGATGTAGCCTTCGATGAACTCCTTGCCAAACAGTTCCTTCGCCAATGAACTGCGTTTGAGACGCTCAAGGGCGGCATGCAAGGTACAAGGCAGGGCCAAATGGTCCGGCACCTGGAACTCACCCTGGATCGCCGCACCAGGCTCCAACTCATGCTCGATGCCGTGCAAGCCGGCGGCCAGGCTGGCGGCAATCGCCAGGTAGGGGTTGGCATCGGCCCCCGGCAAACGGTTTTCGACCCGCCGCGCCACCGGCGAACTGGCTGGAATGCGCAGCCCAGCGGCGCGGTTGTCGTGGGACCAGCACGCATTGTTTGGCGACGCATAGGGGTGGCACAAACGTTGGTAGGAGTTCACGTTCGGTGCGAACAGTGCGGTGAAATCCGCCATCCCCGCTTGCTGCCCGCCGATGAAATGACGGAACGTCGCAGTCGGCTCCCCCGCCGAATCGCTGAACACATTACGCCCGCTGCCCAGCTCCACCACACTTTGGTGAATGTGCATCGAACTGCCCGGCGTGTGCGCCAGTGGCTTGGCCATGCACACCACGGTCAAGCCATGCTTGAGCGCCACTTCCTTGAGCAGGTGTTTGAAAAGGAAGGTCTGGTCGGCCAGCAACAGCGGGTCGCCGTGCAGCAGGTTGATCTCGAACTGGCTAACGCCCATTTCGTGCATGAAGGTGTCGCGAGGCAAACCCAGCGCGGCCATGCACTGATAGACCTCGGCAAAAAACGGCCGCAAGCCGTTGTTGGAGCTGACGCTGAACGCCGAGTGGCCGTCCTCGCGGCGCCCGTCCAGGCCCAGGGGCGGCTGGAAGGGTTGAGTCGGGTCGGTGTTGGGGGCGAAGACGAAGAACTCCAACTCGGTCGCCACCACCGGTGCCAAGCCACGCTCGGCGTAGCGGGCGATCACGGCCTTGAGCTGGCCGCGGGTGGAAAGCCGTGAGCTTTCGCCCGTCAGCTCATGGGCATCGCAAATGGCCAGGGCCCGCGGCTGGTCGCTCCAGGGCAAGCGGTGGATCTGCCCGGGGTCGGGGCACAACGCCAGGTCGCCGTCGTCGCTGCCATAAAATCGGGCCGGCGGATAACCGCCCATGATGCATTGCAGCAGCACCCCCCGCGCCATCTGCAACCGCCGCCCTTCCAGGAAACCCTCGGCAGTCATCACCTTGCCGCGAGGCACACCATTGAGGTCCGGCGTAACACATTCAATCTCATCAATGCCCGTCAATCGCTGTGCGAGTGAACTGTGGCCATCGGTCGTCATGACTCAATCCTTGTTGTTGTGCAAGCCGCGAACGGCGACCCGTACAAAATACGCATCACCTGTTCAGGATTTCAAGCACAGCGTCGCAAAACCCGGGGGCCGCGCCGCGAATAGATCATCACACCAAGGCTGAAACGATAATTTACGCCGTCCGCAGGCCCGAAACTACGGCAGATAGAGGCTGAACAATGCGCCGCCCAACGGCCCGCCATTGCTGATTGCGATACGCCCGCACACGCCGTTGCGCTGGTGCAGGCCGGCGATACGCGCGGCGAAATACAGGCCCAGGCCGGTGCTGCCGGTGACCTGGTTGATGCCCTGAAGGTAATCGGCCTGGTGCTCGATCATCTGCGCCGGGTAGCCGCCGCCGTCATCATTGATGGTCAACAGCAACTGCCCCGCCTCCTCGCGCACGCTAATCAGCAAGGCCCGGCGCGCGTAACGCAGCACATTGTTGATGATGTTGGAGACCACCGAACCGATCAGGCTGCGGTCGAAAAACCCCAACCCGCACAACTCATCGACCTCATAGCGAGCCTCGATGCCGCGTTGCTCGAACACCTCTTGATGGCAGGCCAATTGCGCTTCGAGGAAGTCGTCGAGCTCGTGGTAGCCGGGCTGCAAGGGCAACTGGTTGACCTGCAGTTTGTACAGGCCCAGCAACTGCACGAGCATGCCATTGAGGTGGGCGAACTCATACGCCATCACCGACTGCTCGGCCGTGTGCCGCTGCGCCTGGGGCAAGCGCTCCAGCCACTGGCTATGGGCCTGCATCAGCATGGCCAGGGAGTTCTTCATGTCATGGACGGTGGACGCAATCACCGTGGAAAAGTCCAGGCCCGGTTCGCTCTCGTTCATTGGTCAAACGCCTTGCTGCGCAGTTTTTGATAACGCGGATAACGCGCGTCGCTCTCGGGGATCATGCCGACCATTTTCAAGCAGGCGCGGCATTCGTCGAACAGCGGCGCGTCCGCCTTGGGGTCGGTGCCGTGGAGCAGGGACTGCGCCATGTTCAGCGCAATACTGATGTTCTTCGGTTGCAGCAACAGCGCGCCGCGGAACAGCTCCCGCGCTTCGGTCAAGCCACCTGCCTTGTAGGCACGCACGCCTTGGCGGTTGAGGTCCGCCGCAGCGTTGCCGGCGTTGAGGATGGCCGGGTCGTCGGTCAGCTTGGCGATGCCTTGCATCACCACCGGGTCGTCACCGTAAATCTCGGCGCAGTTCTTGAGCATCGAGGCGCCGGCCTCGGCCTGGCCCAATTGCTGCAACTGCTTGGCCACCAGCAACGCCGCCTCGGCGCTCATGAATTGCTCCATGCCGTCTAGGCGCGCCATGGCTTGCTCGGTGAGTTTTTCGGCGGTTTCCGCGTCGTTGATAAGCAGGCTGGTAGCCTTCATCAGCCGCGCCCGCACTTGCAGGCCCTGGTCGCCCGGGTTCTCCTTGGCCACCAGGCCTAGGGCATTGTTGATCTCCAGGCGCGTGCGGGTGTCCAGGCCCCGCTCGCTGCCCTTGCTAATCAAGGCTTGGGCCAGGCCAAGGTTACTTTCCGGGTCTTTGAAGCGTGACTGCTGCCCCTGGGCCACCGCATTGCGATAGGCCCGGGACGAGGTTTCAAAATCCTCGTTGGCCAAGGCCAATTTGCCCAACTGCGATTGCCGGCGCACCGCCAGCGGCGACAGGCGTACCGCCTCTTCCAGCACGCTTTGCGCACGTTTGGCATCGCCCTGAGCCACCAACACGTCCGCCAACCCGTCATACAAGGCCGGCATCATCGGGAACGCCTTGAGCGCCGTTTCGTACAAGCCTTGGGCGTGCTTGACCTGGCCGCGCTTGAACAGCAACCGGCCCAACATCGCGTAGGCCCATGGCAGCGGGCGGTCCGCCAGAATCGCATTGAGGAACTTCTCCAGCGCCTCATGCTGGTTCAGGTCGCGAAGGGCATCGGCGCGGTACTTGAGGCATAACGGCGTGAAACGCGGGTCTTGCTTGCACAACGCCGCACAGGCCGCCAACACCTCGGTGGGCTTGCCGCGATCCAGGGCCTGCATGATGGGCTTGAGTAAATTCTTGCGCTGCACCAACCGATCCAACCGCTGGGCCAGGCCTGAGCGGTTGAAGGGCTTGGTCAGATAGGCATCGGGCTCGTGCTCCAGGGCACTGAGCACCATCGCCTGGCTCGTCTCGGCGGTGACCATGACGAACACGCTCTCATGGCTAATCAACTTGTCGACCATCAGGTCTTCAAGCACCTGCTGGCCATTTTTCTTACCGTCGCCCAGGTGATAGTCCTGCAGGATAAAGTCGTAGCGCTTCTGCGCGCACATGCGCAGCGCCTGCTCTCCAGTGTCGGCGGTGTCGATATCCTTGACCCCCAGCTCACGCAGCATGGACCTGACGGAACTGCGAAAGTCAGAAAAATCATCGACGATCAAAAAGTTTTTCTGGTGATACGCCAACATCGGAGATTCCAGCCCAGTAAGAAGATGAACCCAAAAGCAAATGCAAGGACGAGCTCAGCTTCGCTGCACCTTTCGGCGCGCAGATAATAGCTAGCGGCAATAGGCTATCAAGCGACTTTACACAGCCTTACCCACGACGTTACCAACCGCACTCACCGCGCAGGCCCGCAAGGCCGCCTAGCACTAAAACCGCCAGGCAACACTGATGCTTGACGGGTTATCGGCCACTTTGGCCTTTCCCTTATAGAAAGCGGCGATTTAGTTACGACCTGGCAAAACCGACAGACAACAAAAAGCCCCGCCAGCAGGTTTCTGGACGGGGCCTTGGAGTGTCTGATGTGGTGTCCCAGGGCCGGTTCGAACGGCCAACCTTCCCCTTAGGAGGGGGATGCTCTATCCAATTGAGCTACTGGGACAAGGGCAGCGACATGAAAATACGCTGCGCAGGACGGCGTGCATGGTAACGGGCAAGGCTGCTTTTGTCATGTCGTCCGTGGGGCTTTTTCAGTGTAGGCCGCAGCAGACACGGGGCTTTCATGGCACTCATCGTGCAAATTGCATCACCGCAGAAAGCCATCATTGCAAAGTGCAATGCCGCGCCCTTAGAAGACCAACATAAGCTATTGTTTTATAAAGAATTTATTCAAATAAAAAGCTGGCACGGAGACTGCTTAATCCCCTATCAGAAGAACAACGGAGATAACGCCTGTGAACCGCGCCCTTTTACTGTTGAATGCCCTGGCCATGGTCACCCTGGTGGGTTTTCATTTTTTTCCAGCCGACGAGGCGGCTGCCACCGCACTGGCGCCCATCTCCTACTCGCCACGCCAAGCGCCGCAACTGGCGGTGATGAATGAAGCGCCGCCGCAAATGCTGGTCATAGCGGATGCCCCTCAACCCGCTACCCCGAGTGAAACGGGCACCGTGCGCTGGGTTTTTTGAACCTTTTTTTCAGGAGTTGGACATGTCCAAAGCAGCCGCTGTTTTTCTGATACTGGCCCTGGCCAGTGGTGTGCTTACTCTCAATCTGGCGCAAGAAACCGGCACTCTTTTGCCCGCGGTGGCCTGCGCAGTGTTCGCCAGCTTATTCGTGGCCGCGTTGGTGGTCGGGCGCAAGATCAAGTTCGACCCTGTTCTGCGCTGACGCCTGCACACCGCAACAACGCGATCAGGTTCGCCACCGTTGCCGCCAATGCCTGGGAGTTGTCCAAAGTCATCAGCGCAGTTGGGCTGGCGTCTAAGCCCGCAGCCGAGAGGCGGGCATTGCGTTGCAGGCGCGCTTCTATTTGCTCTGCATTTTCCCGACCCCGGCGTACCAACCGCTCACGCAGCACCTCGCTGCGCACCGTCAGCAATAGCGGCAGCAGATCCGGATAGCGCCGCTGCGCCTCGGCCAAGTAAGCCCTGGAACCATTGACCAGCACATTGCGCCCTGCCGCCAGCCAATCGTTGATCTGCACGGGAATGCCGTAGCTGAGGCCATTGGCCTGCCAGTCCAGGGCAAAGGCGCCCTCCCCCCGCCGCTGCTCGAACTGCGCCGGCGACAGACCGAGGGCCGCCTCACCCACAGATTCGGCAGAACGAGTGATGGCACGGCGTGCCACCTCGCAATTCAACTCTTGAAGAAGGCGCTGGCGCGCGGCGTCGATCAGGCTGTCCTTGCCCGACCCGGAAGGGCCCATCAGATAGATCAGCCGGCCTTGCATGCCATTCATACCTCTCGTCGCGTCACAGGCTAGTAAATCGGCCATTTGCCACTATTCTGTAGCCAAGGGAAAAGTGATCGAACACAGCTGGCCCCCTTGGGAGTATTCAGCGGTACCGGGTGGAGCAAAGGACGTGGGCAGAGAGGCAGGCTGGAGCATTCTTTTCAAACCAGTCGGCATTTCTGATAATTGGTGCTGGCATATCGCCTGTATCCAGTTCAATATTTGTCACAGAATTGACGCCAACGATCTGGCGATTTAGAGGCATGATGCGGGCCTCCTAAACAATTCAGGTTGAACATTTGGTTGCGAGCCTTGTCCTAATGACATCTTGCGGCCAATTCCGAAAACCGCTCCCCTGAACTAACCGGTTAAATATATGCGCCCATTGAAACAGGCAATCTATTCCAGCCGTACGGCTGACAAGTTCGTCGTGCGTCTGCCCGATGGTATGCGTGAACGCATCGCCGAGGTGGCTCGCAATCACCATCGCAGCATGAACTCTGAAATCATCGCCCGCATGGAGCAAAGCCTTATTCAGGAAGGTGCTCTTGGCGACGAGCCAAGCCTGCGCCTGGACAGCCCGGAGCTGTCGTTGCATGAGCGAGAGCTGTTGCAACGTTTCCGCCAACTGTCCCATCGTCAGCAGAACGCTCTGGTTTCGCTGATCGCCCATGATGCGGAAATGGCGGCCGACGCGTCCTGAGGCCACACCCGAATACTCAAGCCAGCCTATAGGCTGGCTTTTTTTGCCTGCGATTTATGGTTTTGGCCAAGCCAGAGAAGGTGCGCAACCCGCCATCAGGCCGGGCCGCGCTCAAAAGAAGGTCACAGCAGGAAGATCGTGGCCAACCCGAGAAAGATAAAGAAGCCACCACTGTCGGTCATGGCCGTAATCATCACACTGGCGCCCATGGCCGGGTCGCGCCCCAAGCGGGCCAGCGTCATAGGGATCAACACCCCCATCAGCGCTGCCAACAACAGGTTGAGGGTCATGGCCGCGGTCATTACCACCCCCAGCGACCAACTGCCATACAGCAGATAGGCCACCACACCAATCACCCCGCCCCATACCAAGCCGTTAATCAGGCCAACGGCCAACTCCTTGCGCATCAGGCGCGAGGTATTGCCGGTACTGACCTGGTCCAACGCCATGGCGCGCACGATCATGGTGATCGTCTGGTTGCCGGAGTTGCCGCCGATCCCGGCGACAATCGGCATCAACGCCGCCAAGGCCACCAGTTTTTCGATCGAGCCTTCAAACAGCCCGATCACCCGCGAGGCCACGAACGCGGTCACCAGGTTCACCGCCAGCCAGGCCCAACGGTTGCGAAGGGATTTCCACACGGAGGCGAAGATGTCTTCCTCTTCGCGCAGACCCGCCATGTTGAGCACTTCGTTCTCGCTCTCCTCACGGATCAGGTCGACCATTTCATCGATGGTCAAACGGCCGATGAGCTTGCCGTTCTTGTCCACCACCGGCGCGGAAATCAAGTCATAACGCTCGAACGCCTGGGCGGCGTCGTAGGCATCTTCGTCCGGGTGAAAGCTCACCGGATCACTGGCCATCACAGCGGCCACTTGCTTGTCCGGGTCGTTGACCAGTAAGCGCTTGATGGGCAACACGCCCTTGAGGATGCCTTCGTAGTCGACTACGAACAGTTTGTCGGTGTGACCCGGCAGTTCCTTGAGACGGCGCAGGTAGCGCAGGACCACTTCGAGGCTGACGTCCTCGCGGATGGTCACCATCTCGAAGTCCATCAGCGCGCCGACCTGCTCCTCGTCATAGGACAGGGCCGAGCGCACGCGCTCGCGCTGCTGGCCGTCGAGGGTTTCCATCAGTTCGTGGACAACGTCGCGCGGCAGTTCCGGCGCCAGGTCGGCGAGCTCGTCGGCGTCCATCTCCTTGGCGGCGGCCAGGAGCTCGTGATCGTCCATGTCGGCGATCAGGGTTTCACGCACCGAGTCGGATACTTCGAGAAGGATGTCGCCGTCGCGCTCGGCCTTGACCAATTGCCAGACCGTCAGGCGTTCTTCCAGCGGCAAGGCTTCAAGGATGTAGGCGACGTCCGCGGAGTGCAGGTCATCGAGCTTGCGCTGTAACTCGACGAGGTTCTGGCGGTGGACCAGGTTCTCGACCCGGTCCTGATGGTGGCCTTCCTGACGATGGGTCAGGTCTTCGACCACGCGCTGGCGATGCAGCAGCTCAACGACTTGAGCGAGGCGATCCTGCAGGCTTTCTTGCGTTTTTTTTACTTCTACTTCAGTCATAGGCGAACTCCACTCCCAGCAGCGGGGCACGCCGGAAGGATCAATCAGTCAATTCATGATTGGAAAAACGGGATACTGAGTAACTACTGGGTAAGTCCATGAAGGTATTCCACAAGCCCCGGCGGGGCTGACGGGCGCAATCATACACGGCTTGCCGTTTTTTAACGCCTTAATTCTTGGCCAGAACAAGTGCTTGCGGCATAAACCTGAGAACCTTGCGCGAGAATGCAATTGCGACGCCCCGAGGGCGCGAGAAAACACACGCCCGCACGGAAAACCAAACGCCAGATAGCAAAAAGCCCGCACTGGGCGGGCTTTCTTCAGGCAATGAAGTTACTTCTTCACGCCCAGTTTTTTCAGTTCCTCATCGCGCAATTCGCGACGTAGGATCTTGCCCACGTTAGTGGTCGGCAACGCGTCGCGGAACTCGACGGCCTTGGGCACTTTGTAGCCGGTGACATTGGCGCGCATATGCTCCATCACCTGTTCCTTGGTCAGGGTCACGCCCGGTTTAACGACGATGAAGATCTTGATCGCCTCCCCCGACTTGTCGTCCGGCACACCAATGGCCGCGCACTGCAACACGCCCGGCAGCATCACCAACACGTCTTCGAGTTCGTTGGGATAGACGTTGAAACCGGACACCAGAATCATGTCTTTCTTGCGGTCGACGATGCGCATGTAGCCGTTGGGCTGGATGATGGCGATATCGCCAGTCTTGAGCCAGCCGTCGCTGTCGAGGATCTCGTCGGTGGCGTCCTGGCGCTGCCAGTAACCTTTCATCACCTGCGGGCCCTTGACGCACAGTTCGCCGATTTCACCCAGCGCCAGCTCTTTGCCGTCGTCGTCGATCACCTTGCACAAGGTCGAAGGTAGCGGAATGCCGATGGTGCCGATCTGGATATTCTGGCTGGGATTGACGCTGACCACCGGGCTGGTTTCGGTCATGCCGTAGCCTTCGCAGATCGCGCAGCCGGTCACTTCCTTCCAACGCTCAGCGGCACTCAGTTGCAGCGCCATGCCACCGGACAGAGTCAGCTTGAGGGCCGAGAAGTCCAGTTTGCGGAACGCCTCGTTATGGCACAGGGCAACGAACAGGGTGTTGAGGCCGACGAACCCGGTGAACTTCCACTTCGACAGTTCTTTGACCATCGCCGTCAGGTCGCGCGGGTTGCTAATCAGGATGTTGTGGCCGCCGATCAGCATCATTGCCATGCAGTGAAAGGTGAACGCGTAGATGTGGTACAGCGGCAGCGGCGTAATCAGGATTTCGCAGCCTTCGTCCAGGTTCGAGCCCATCAGCGCCTTGCACTGCGCCATGTTCGCCGCCAGGTTGCGGTGAGTCAGCATCGCACCCTTGGCCACGCCCGTGGTGCCACCGGTGTATTGCAACACTGCCACGTCACCGCTGTCGGGGCTGGCATCGGCTACTGGCTGGCCACGGCCCTTGCGCAGCACATCGTTGAACTTGATGGCAGCGGGCAGGTGATAGGCCGGCACCATTTTCTTCACGTACTTGATGACGCTGTTTATCAGCAGGCGCTTGACCGGGGGCAGCAGGTCCGCCACCTCGGTGACGATCACGTACTTGACCGATGTCTTGGGCACGACGATTTGTGCCAGGTGCGCCATGTTGGCCAGGCACACCAGGGCCTTGGCGCCGGAATCTTTGAACTGGTGTTCCATTTCCCGCGCGGTGTACAGCGGGTTGGTGTTGACCACCGTCAGGCCAGCGCGCAGGGCACCGAATACGGCAATCGGGTATTGCAGCAGGTTGGGCAATTGCACGGCGATTCGATCGCCCGGCTTCAAGTCGGTATGCTGTTGCAGGTACGCGGCAAAAGCGCCCGACAATTCATACAGCTCACCGTAAGTAAGCGTCTTGCCCAGGCTGCTGAATGCCGGGTTGTCGGCAAAGCGTTGGCAGGATTGCTTCAACACTGCCTGAATATTCGGATACTCGTCGGGATTGATATTGGCAGCTATCCCGGCAGGGTACTTATCGTTCCAAAAGTCTTGGATCATGGAAGCCCACTCCTCAGCAACGCGAATTCATCAGCGCAGTTGATGCGATTATTATTGGTGTGTGTTTTTTATAGGTGAATCTGGCTTTTACTTAAGGCCGAGAAGTCACAAAGCGCGCCGAGAGTAGCAGCTTTGCAAAGGCCCTACTAGAGCCAATGAACGCCTGAACGGTCACACTTGCGACTCATGACACTTAAATAGTCATTTTTAGAGTAAAAATTCTATTCCTGCAAAGATGGCTCTAGAACAGGGTTTACAGCGTTTATAAAAAGCAGCGCGGGCGCCACCAGCTCCTACAACAAGCCAGGGGTGCCCGCGAGAGGAGGTAGGGGTTAGGCGATGTCGCGAAGTTCGCGGCGCAGGATCTTGCCCACCGGCGTCATGGGCAATGAATCACGCAGCACGATATGTTTAGGGACTTTATAAGCCGTGAAGTTCTCCTTGCAGTAAGCCTTCAACTCTTCAAGGCTGACCCCCGACTCACGCGGCACCACAAACAACTTCACCGCCTCGCCGGAACGCTCGTCCGGTACACCAATAACCGCGCAATTGGCCACTTTCGGGTGAGCCATCACCACATCTTCGATCTCGTTGGGATACACGTTGAAACCCGAGACGATAATCATGTCTTTCTTTCGGTCGACAATGCGCACAAAGCCGTCGGCTTCAATCACCGCCACGTCCCCGGTCTTGAACCAGCCCTCGGCATCCATCACTTCGGCGGTGGCTTCGGGTTTGTTCCAATAGCCCTTCATTACCTGCGGGCCCTTGATGCACAACTCGCCCCGCTCGCCCAACGGCTGCTCCACGCCCTCGTCGTCGATGACCTTGAGCAACGTGCCGGGAATCGGCATGCCCACGGTGCCCAGGCGCGATTGATTGCCGTAGGGGTTGGTGCAGGCCACGGGTGAGGTTTCGGTCAGGCCATAACCCTCGGTGATCCGGCAACCGGTCATTTGCTCCCAACGCTCGGCCGTCGCCTTGACCAGCGCGGTGCCGCCGGAGTTGGTGAGCTTGAGCCCGGAAAAATCCAGGGTCTTGAAATCCGGATGCTCCATCAGCGCCACAAACAGGGTGTTAAGCCCCAGCAGCGCCGAGAAGCGCCAGTTTTTCAGCTCTTTGATGAACGCGCCGATGTCCCGCGGGTTGGTGATAAGGACGTTGTGGTTACCGGTCACCATCATGCACATGCAGTTCGCGGTGAAGGCATAGATGTGATAGAGCGGCAGCGGCGCGATCATCACCTCCTTGCCCTCTTTGAGCAGTGGGTGGCCGTCGTCGCCGAGCTGCCCCAGGCACGCCCGGGCCTGCTGCATGTTGGCCACCAGGTTGGCGTGGGTGAGCATCGCGCCCTTGGCCAGGCCCGTGGTGCCGCCGGTGTATTGCAGTACTGCAACATCGTCCAGGCTGACGTCCAGTGGTTTGATGTCATGACCACGCCCCAGGCGCAGAGTGCTCTTGAACGGCACGGCCTGAGGCAGCTTGTAGGCCGGGACCATTTTCTTCACTTTGTCGACCAGGGTGTTGACCAGCCACCCCTTGGCCGTGGGCATCAGGTCGCCCATTTTCGCTTCGATCAGGTATTGGATGTCGGTGTCGGCCAGCACTTCCTCGACCCGCGCCCCGAACATGTTCAGGTACACCAGGGCGCGGGCACCGGAATCCTTGAACTGGTGGCGCATTTCCCGCGGGGTGTACAGCGGGTTGGTGTTGACCACAATCAGCCCGGCGCGCAAGGCACCGAACACGGCAATCGGGTATTGCAGAACGTTGGGCATCTGCACCGCGATGCGGTCGCCCGGCAGCAGGTCGGTGTGGGCTTGCAGGTAGCCGGCGAAGGCCGCGCTGTAGCGCTCCAGCTCGGCATAGGTCAGGGTGATGCCCATGTTGCTGAACGCCGGGCGGTCAGCGAACTTTTTGCAGGAACGCTCAAAGACTTCGATGACCGATTTGTAGGCCCCCAGGTCAATCTCGTTGGGCACACCGGCCGGGCGTTTGTCATTCCAGAAATCAGGTTGCATTGTTCTTGTCCTCGTTACCTGAGCGTGTTCCGTGCCGCGTCGCGGTACCTGTGCAAAGCGGGGCTCTGGGGACGTTAGCAGTTATGGCGTTTGAGGCAAATATGCGCAGCAGTGTCATTGATACCGTGAATCTTGCTGCCAACGCGCCAGTCCGGCGGCCAGCTAACCTTCAATGAGCGATACAATCGCCCCACCCCGCGCAAAGGAATCGCCATGACCCACGAACCGTTCTGGCTGGCCGCAAGCGACCGCAGCCGCCTGTATGTCAACCAATGGTTGCCACCAACCCCACCCCGGGCGGTGATCTTGCTGGCCCACGGCATGGCCGAACACAGTGGCCGCTACGCGCGCCTGGCCCAGGCCCTCACCGCCGCCGGCCATGGCCTCTATGCCCCTGACCTGCGCGGCCACGGCAAGACCGCCGAACAGGGCGGCGTGCTGGGGCACTACGCCGACCAGGACGGCTGGCGCAAAGTGGTCGGCGACTTGGCCAGCCTGAACCAGCACATCGGCCAGCAGCACCCGGGCACGCCCATCGTGCTGTTGGGCCACAGCATGGGCAGCTACATCGCCCAGGCATACCTGCTGCACCACAGCGCCAGCCTGCAAGGGGCGATCCTCAGCGGCTCGAATTTCCAACCGGTGGCGCTGTACCGCGCCGCGCGCCTGATCGCCCGCTTCGAACGCCTGCGCCAAGGCGCCACCGGGCGCAGCGGGCTGATCGACTGGCTGTCGTTCGGCTCGTTCAACAAGGCGTTCAAGCCCAACCGCACCGCGTTCGACTGGCTCAGCCGCGACCCGGCCGAGGTCGATTTGTACGTCAACGACCCGCTGTGCGGCTTTCGCTGCACCAACCAATTGTGGGTCGATATGCTCGGCGGCTTGCAGCAAATCAGCAAAGCGTCCAACCTCGCCCAGATCGATCCGGGCCTGCCGCTGCTGGTGATGGGCGGTGAATGTGATCCGGTGAGCAATGGCGTGCGTCTCACCCACCTGGCCGACGCCCTGCGCACGGCCGGCAGCCAACGCCTGCAATTGAATATCTACCCCCAGGCGCGCCACGAACTGTTCAACGAAACCAACCGCGATGCCGTGACCGGCGACGTGCTGGCCTGGCTCGACCAGGTGCTCCAGCAGCCCAGGCCGCCGCGCAGCGAATGACGCGAGCCATTTTTCAACCCAGGATTTTCTCGATGACCCAGGTAACCAACACCCCGTACGAAGCCCTTGAAGTCGGCCAGACCGCCAGCTACAGCAAGACCGTGGAAGAACGCGACATCCAGCTGTTCGCCGCCATGTCCGGGGACTTCAACCCAGTGCACCTGGACGCTGAATACGCCGCCGGCACCATGTTCAAGGAGCGTATCGCCCACGGCATGTTCAGCGGCGCCCTTATCAGCGCGGCCGTGGCCTGCGAGCTACCTGGGCCGGGCACCATCTACCTGGGCCAGCAAATGAGCTTCCAGAAACCGGTCAAGCTGGGCGACACCCTCACCGTACGCCTGGAAATCCTCGAAAAACTGCCCAAGTTCCGCGTGCGCATTGCCACCCGCGTGTTCAACCAGCGCGATGAGCTGGTGGTGGACGGCGAAGCCGAGATCCTCGCCCCGCGCAAGGCCCAAACCGTGACCTTGACCACCCTGGGGCCCATCAGCTTCGGCTGATCGCCCCGCCCGGGAGCCTTACGGGGCTTCCTGCACCTGCACACTGGCGGTCATCCCGGAACTGAGGGTGACGCCGTCGGGCAAAGCGTCCAACTTGATCCGCACCGGAATCCGCTGCGCCAGGCGCACCCAGTTGAACGTCGGCTCGACCTGGGCCAGTAATTGCCCGTCGGGCGTGGCGTTGCGGTCGGTGATGCCGCGGCTGATGCTTTCGACATGGCCGTGCAACGCCTCCCCGGCGCTCATCAGCCACACCTTGACCGGGTCGCCGACGCGGATGCGCGGCAACTTGGTTTCCTCGAAATACGCCTGCACGTAAAAGGTCGAATCATCCACCAGCGCCATCACCGGTTGCCCGGCATTGACGAAGTTGCCCTCGGCCAGGCGCAGGTTAGTGATGTGCCCGCTGCGCGGCGCATGCACCTGGCTGCGGGCCAGGTTGAGTTCGGCGACCTTGGCTTCGGCCTGGGCCTGGCGCAACTCGCCACGGGCGATACCGGCGTTGATCTGGGCGTTCTCGCGCAACTCGGCACTGATGGCCTGGGGCCCCAGGCTGGCGCGGCGGCTGGCTTCGTGCTCGCGCAGGCTCAGTTGCTGCTGGCGGGTCTGCACCACCGCTTGCGCTTTCTCCACTGCCGCCTCGAAGCGTTCACGGTCGATGCTCAACAGCAAGTCGCCGGCCTTGACCGGTTGGTTGTCGGCCACCTTGAGCTGGCGCACCCACCCGGACACGTCCGGCGCGACCACCACCACGTCGGCGCGGATGCGCGCATCGCGGGTCCAGGGCGTGAGCATGTAGTACTGCCACAAGTGGAAACCGGCGAACACCGCCACGGCCACCAGGCACAGGGTAATAGCGACACGTACGGATGTACGCATGGGTAACTCCTTATAAAGGTCCGAGGACAACGGTGACCAGGGTCAGGACGCACACGTACAACGCGCAGTCGAACAAAGCTTCATGCCAGATCCAGCCGCCCAACGGGGTCAAGCGCAGCAACAGCCGCAGCGCCCCCGTGAGCAGCAGCGCCAGCAGCACATAAATCAAAAACGGGCTGAGCAAAATGCCGCCCATCGACCACTCACGCAGCCCCATGATGTTCCTCCTGTTGGCGGCACCAGGTGCGCCAGCTCTGTTGCAGTTGCACCACCGCGCCTTGCGCCAGTTTTAGCGCCTCGCTGGGCGGCAGGGCTTGCAGGCTGCCCAGGAACGCGGCGCTGGGGGCGGCCAGGGCCTCGGCGCGGCTGCCGGCCGGGCCTTGCTCCAGCACATGTTGCAAGTGCGAAAAATAAGCCCGCTGCGCGGCATCCACCGGCACTTGCGCCCCTGCCAGGCTCAGGCGCAGGTGCAGCAATTCATCGCCCACATCCAGGCCCAGCAAACCGTCATCCCAACGGCTGCGGGCTTGCTGCGGCAGCTCCGGGTAATGCCGGGCCAATTGCAGCAAACGGTCGGCCATGCGCCCGCCGAACCAACTCTCGGCGCCGCGCAGGTTGCGCCGGGTCAGGCGCACCAGGTCGTGCAGCGTCGCCGCGAGCAAGCGCCGGCCGTGCCAGGCCGGGTTGCGCAGAATCAGCAAATGGAAGGCCAGCACCGCCGCGCCCACGCCGATCATCATGGCCTGGGCACTGTTGAAGAAATAGGCGACGTCGTACTGCATGGCGTTGAGCGGGGCGATCAACACAATGAAGTGCAGGCAGAAGGACGTGGCCGTCGCGCCAATCTGCGGCTTGGCCATGCCCAAAGCGCCGAAAAACAACGGCCCGGCCATCACCAGGCACATCATGGCGAAACTGCTCAGTTGTGGCAGCAGGATCTCGCCCACCAAAAACGCCACCGGCACCGCCAGCAGGATGCCGCGTAAAAAGCTCATGCCGATCTGCGCGCCGTTCTCCCGGCTGGCAAACAGGCTGCACACCACGCACGTCAGCAGCATCGCGCCGGACGCCGCGGGCCAAGCCGTGGCCATCCAGAAGCACGCCACCGCGAGAAACGCCAAGGCGCTGCGCGCGCCGAACACCAGGGCCAGGGACAGATCGCGGTGCGGGGCCAGGGTGGCGGGGGCTTGCACCGGGTCCCTGCCCTCCTTCACCGCGTCCAGGGCGGTGGCCGCCGCCAAAGCGGTATCGAGCAGCAAGGCAAAACGCGCCAGACAATAGCTTTGCGCGGCGCTGATGGCCGGGTCGTGGGACGCGTCCAGCAACCGCGGGCGCAAGTCCTGCAAGGTCGCCACATCGCACACTTGCAACGCTTGCTGTACCGCCTCCATCCACGGCTGCAACTGCGTCACTTCGGGCTCTTCCAGTTGCCGCCACTGGCGCCGCACCGAGCGCGACATGCGCAGCAGCATCAGCAACTTCTGGCTCAGGCCGCTGATGGCCCGCGCCCGCTGGCGCCCCAACCCCCCCTCAAACCAGGCGTGTTCGCGCTGGGCGTCAACGGCGACGATGCGCCCAAGAATCTCCAGCAAGCCCTTGCGCGCCAGAGCATCGCCGGCCAGCGTGGCGCGCGCCGCTTGCATAGCGCTTTGCCATGCGGCCTGGGCCTGGTCGGCCAATTGCCGCTCTACCCGCATCGGCCACAGCAGTGCACTGCTGGCCGTGGCACAAAGGATGCCCAAGCTGATTTCTGTACAACGTGCCACCGCTTGGTCGAACACCGACAACGGATGGCTCAAGGCCGGCAAGGCGATGATGGCTACGGTGTAGCCGGCCAGCACGAAGGCGTACGACCAGGCGCTGCGCAACAGGGTGGAAAACGCCGTGCACAGGCCCAGCCACAGCGCCAGGGCGAGCAGGAACAACCACGGCGTCTGGGCGAACAGGCCCATGAACACCACCGACATGATGGTCCCCACCAGCGTGCCCACCAGCCGCGCCAGCCCCTTCTGCGCCACCATGCCCGACAGCGGCTGAGCGACGATAAACGCCGTCATCAACGCCCACGCCGGTTGCTCCAGGCCCCAGCGCAGCGCCAGCCACAAGGCCAGCCCGCCGCCGAGCAGGGTCTTGGTCGCAAATTGCACAGCGCGAAAATCGGGCGCCAACAAGGCCCGCAAAGTTATAAGCACGAAGAACACTCAGAAGAGAACAGGCTAACGATAGTCGCGATACACGAAAGGACAGTGCCAGAGCGGCCGGCAAATTATTAGCTAGCTATCTATATCCGTCCAGCGTTAAATCCAAGGCACAAAAAAACGCCAGTTGAACTGGCGTTTTTGACAAGCTTTCAGAGCAACTTACGAGTGGGCGCGGGCCTGGTTACGCAGGGCCTTGACCTGGTCATGGTTGCGTTGCACACCGTGGTACTGGCGCTCAACCAGGTCACGAATGCCCACTAGGTTGTGTTTGGTGATTTTTTCCAGGGCTTCCTTATAGGCCTTCAGCGCATGGTCTTCGCCGCGCTCGGCTTCGTTAAGCACCGCTTCTTCGTCCTTACCGGTGACCAGGGACTTGAGGTCGACCCAACGACGGTGCAAATCGCCCGCCACGCTGGTGCTGGTTTCTGGGTCGCCGCCCAGGGCACGCACGGCGCTCTGCAACTCGGCCGCGGCGCTGGCGCAATCGGCCGAACGCTTCTGGAACAGCGCCTTGAGCTCAGGGTGTTTGATGTCTTCGGCACAGGTCTTGAATCCTTCCTGGCCGTCCTTGCTGGTTTCGATCAGGTCGTTAAGTACAGAGATCGATTCTTTATTTACGTCAGTCATTTTCCAATTCCTTGCGGGTTGAGGATCGTGCAATAGGTATTGCACCCTGCGTGCCAGCTTGGCGATTAAAAAATTAACCTTAATTTTCAATAACTTATGAATTAAGCAAAAATTCTTACCCGCGCTATTTGCATGATCTGTCAATTGGCCTGCATGCAGAATGCCTGTATTTTCCAAGGGTTGAATTCATACGGCCGCGCCATGAACCCCGAAAAACTCGAATTGCTGGTCACCCGGCAAATGCCCTTTGGCAAATACAAAGGTCGCATCCTCGCCGACCTGCCCGGCCAGTACCTGAACTGGTTCGCCCGTGAAGGCTTCCCCCACGGTGAATTGGGCGGCTTACTGGCCCTAATGCAGGAAATCGACCATAACGGTTTGTCCGACTTGCTTGACCCCTTGCGGGAAAAGCACGGCAAGCCCAAACCTCGCCACTGACCGAGCGCCCCATGCCCGAGCACAACTATCACGCCTACGATGAAGCCTTCTGGCAGACCTTCGCTGCGCGCTATGAAACCGAGCCCGGGCCCATCAACCTGGAAAATGGCTACTTCGGCCGCATGACTGACACGGTACTGGACGAGTACCAGCGCAATATCGCCTTTATCAACATCAGCAACTCGCTGTATGCGCGCCAGCGTTTCGAGCAGGCCCAGAGCACCGAGATCCACCGCCAGGTGGCCGACCTCTTGCAAGCCCCTGCCGAAGCCGTAGCCCTCACCCATAGCGCCACCGACGCTTTGCAGTCGCTGATTCGCAACTACAACCGCCTGCAACCGGGCGACCAGGTGTTGTTCTGCGACCTGGAGTACGACACGGTCAAAGGCGCGATGCAGTGGCTGGGCCGTCACCGGGGCGTGGAGGTGATCCAGATCGAGCACCCGCACCCTGCCAGTTTCGACAGCCTGGTAGGCGCCTATCGCGAGGCGTTCGCCCGCCATCCACGGCTTAAATTAATGGCCCTGACCCACGTCACCCACCGCACCGGCCTGGTGATGCCGGTGGCCGCTATTGCTGCCGCCGCCCGAGAACACGGGATCGACGTGATCCTCGACGGCGCCCACGCCCTGGGCCAGATCGAGTTCAACCTGGCGTACCTGGGTATCGCCTTTGCCGGCTTCAACTTGCATAAATGGATCGGCGCGCCGCTGACCCAGGGCGTGCTCTACATCGACCCCCAACGCCTGGCGGACATTGACCCGGACATGGGCGAGAGCCACTACCCAGCCACCGATGTGCGTGCCCGCACGCCCTATGCCACGCCCAATATTCCAGCGCTGTTGACCTTGCCCCTGGTACTCGAAGAACACCGCAACCTGGGCGGCGCGGCCACCAAGGGCGCGCGGCTCAAGTACCTGCGCAACCTGTGGGTGCGGCAAGTGCAGGATATAGAAGACATCGAAATCATGATCCCGGACGATCCGCGCCTGTATGGCGGCATCACCTCGTTGCGGTTCGTCGGCCGCGACCAGCAAGACATGGCCGAGCGCCTGCTGCGCGACTACAACCTGTTCACCGTGGTGCGCAGCGGCTCGGCCTGCGGACCGTGCATCCGCATCACCCCGGGGTTCGCCACCTCGGCGGCAGATATGCACCGATTGGCCAAGGCCCTGCGTGAACTGAGCCTCTGAGCGCAATGTGTCCCAGGGGGAATGAATCATCTCTGTGCAAGCGGGCTCGTGTGGGAGCGGGCCCGCCCGCGAAGAGGCCGGGCCTGCACCTCTTTACGGCCTGACCCACCACTATCGCGGGCAAGCCCACTCCCACAGCCTCTGGCGGCAGGCGCCACCTATGCCTTGGCGTGGGGTTCAAACCGTAGACTTATCGAAGTCTTCAGGTTTTATATGCTGGGAAAAAGCCTCAGGATCGATACCAATAACGGCACTTGCCAATAGACGCTCATCTTTGGAACCACGGTTAATCCAGCCAACGTCCATTAAAGTTCCATAACCATCCATTTCACTGTAAATCTCATCCTTGGCATTAGTCAGACGCGATATTTTCCTACCGGCATAATCTGGAAGTTCATTAATCTGCGAGGAAATTAGTTCCGGAAAGTACAACTGCCCCACGTAGGCAACATGCCGATCATGGTCGTGCTCCAGAACTTTCCTTACTGCAACATGCACATGAATGGCGCGTCCGGCATAGAAGCCCGGAAATATCGTCAGAAACTCACGCCGACCATGACGGTCGGTAAAACCGCAGCCACGCAGGTAAGTGTCTTCATCAGTACGGGCAATGGCACCGATCTCCCCCGAAGGAGCTTCCTGATCCGGGTCGACCGCACTCCAGCCTGAATAGCGGCCCTGGGCATTGCAGTGCCAAACATCCACCAGCACCCCCTCGACAGGTTCGCCAGTACAGGCATGGAGCACTTTTAAGTTCAATTGCAATGGCACGCCCGCCGCCCCTTCTGTGATATCGAAGCGTTCGAGCCGGTCATTCTTGAAGTAAGGCCCGGCGATTTGCTCGGGGGAGAATAGACACATGGGACTATTCACACTGGCGGCCTTATCTAAGACCGACGGGTTGATAGGAGTTTTCTTCATAAACACATCCATATGTTTAGTTTTAGTGGTCCTGTTGCGCACAGGAACTTGACTGAGCGTAGATAGCGCTCTTGGAAATCTCCACATCAATAATCCGTGAAGTCTTTGCAAAAAATGACCATGCAAAAAAAACGGCGCACTGACCAAGTGCGCCGTAAAGCCGTAGAACAACTACCTAACGTTTGAAAACAATTAATCGAGCAAGGCGAGCGCCTGGGCGGTGCATTCCTGGATACGCGCCCAGTCGCCGTTTTTCACCCACTCGGGGTCGAGCATCCAACTGCCGCCCACGCACATCACATTTTTGAGGGCCATGTAGCTCTTGATGTTGGCCGGGCCGACACCGCCGGTGGGGCAGAATTTCACCTCGCCAAACGGGCCGCCCAGGGCCTTGATCGCCGCCACGCCGCCGCTGACTTCGGCCGGGAACAGCTTGAAGCGGCGATAGCCCAGCGCGTAGCCCTCCATGATCCCCGAGGCATTGCTGATGCCCGGCAACAGCGGGATGGCGCTATCGACGCTGGCTTCCAGCAGGTCACGGGTAATGCCCGGGGTGACGATGAACTGCGAACCCGCCGCTTCGGCCGCCGCCAGGCTGGTGCGATCCAGCACCGTGCCGGCACCGGTTACCAGTTCCGGGCGTTGCTCGCGCAGCACCTGAATGGCGCGCAGGCCGAACTGCGAACGCAGGGTCACTTCCAGGGCGCTCAAACCGCCCGCCGCCAGGGCATCGGCGAGGGGCAGGATGTCCTGCTCGCGGGCGATGGTGATGACCGGCAGGATCCGCGCCTTGGCGCAGAGGCTGTCGATCAGGGCAGTCTTGGCCGCCATGGAAACGGTAGGCTGTGGGGTTTTCATCGCGGCTGATCCTTGGCTCATGGGCACCAGTAAATCTCTAACGGAGGTTGCAAGAAGGCACGAATCGGCATCTCGGCGAGATCGCCACCGGCCAGTGCGGCATTAAGGGTGTGCAGTTTCGATTGGCCGCTGATCGACAGCGCGGTAAAGCGCGCCGAGGCCAGCAAGGCGCGGCTCATGCTCAAGCGCTGATGAGGCACGCTGGGCGCTAGCATCGGCCAGCAACGGCGCTCGCCATCAGGCTTGAGAGCCTCGACCAGGTTCGGGCTGCTGGGGAACAACGACGCGGTGTGGCCGTCGTCGCCCATGCCCAGCACCAATACGTCGATGCCCGGCAGTTCGGCCAGTAGGCGATCGGCGTGGGCCGCCGCTTCCTCCAGGTTGGCGCTGGCGCTGTACAGGCTCAGGAACCGGGCGTTGGCCGCCGGCCCCTGCAACAGGTAGCGCTTGAGCAGGCCGGCATTGCTGTCGGCATGTTCCACCGGCACCCAGCGCTCATCGGCCAGGGTCACCAGCACCTTGGACCAATCCAGCGCCTGCTTGGCCAGGTGCTGGAAAAACGCTACCGGGCTGCGCCCGCCCGACACCACCAACACCGCCGTGCCACGGGCGGCGATGGCCACGCGCAGGTGTTCGGCCACGTTCAGCGCCAAACCCTCGGCCAGCAGCACGGGGCTGCGCAGCTCATGGGCCTGCACGCCGGCCGGCAGTTTCAATTCAGATATCGCCATACCAAGATCTCCCGTCTCGTGTGATGAGGGCAATGGAACTCATCGGCCCCCAGGACCCAGCCGCGTAGGGCTTGGGTGCGTCGCCGGATTTTTTCCAACCCGCGATCAGTTGGTCACACCACTTCCACGCCGCTTCGATTTCGTCTTTGCGCACAAACAGGTTCTGGTTGCCGCGCATCACTTCCAGCAGCAACCGTTCGTAGGCATCGGGAATCCGCGCGCTGCGGTAAGTGTCGGAAAAATTCAGCTGCAAAGGCCCGCTGCGCAGCTGCATGCCCTTGTCCAGGCCCTGCTCCTTGGTCATCACCCGCAGGGAAATGCCCTCGTCCGGTTGCAGGCGAATAATCAGTTTGTTGCTGATTTGCAGGCGCTGCTCGGGGGCGAAGATGTAGTGCGACGGCTCTTTGAAGTGGATGACGATCTGCGACAGCTTTTGCGGCATGCGCTTGCCGGTGCGCAGGTAGAACGGCACCCCGGCCCAGCGCCAGTTGCGGATGTCGGCGCGCAGGGCAACGAAGGTTTCGGTGTCGCTCTGGGTGTTGGAGTTGGGCTCTTCCAAGTAGCCGGGCACCGGTTTGCCTTCGCTGTAGCCGGCGATGTACTGGCCGCGCACCACTTGGGTGGTCAGGCCTTCCGGGCTGATGGGCGCCAGGGCCTTGAGCACCTTGACCTTCTCGTCGCGGATGCTGTCGGCGGAGAGGTCCGCCGGCGGGTCCATGGCGATCAGGCAGAGCAGTTGCAGCAAGTGGTTCTGGATCATGTCGCGCAGTTGCCCGGCCTTGTCGAAATAGCCCCAGCGGCCTTCGATGCCGACCTTCTCGGCCACGGTGATTTCCACATGGGAGATGTAGTGCTGGTTCCACTGGGTTTCAAACAGGCTGTTGGCAAAGCGCAGGGCGATGAGGTTCTGCACCGTCTCTTTGCCCAGGTAGTGGTCGATGCGGTAGATGCGGTTTTCAGGGAAGAACTGCGCCACGGCGTCGTTGACCTTGCGCGAGGACTCCAGGTCCGAACCGATGGGTTTTTCCAGCACCACCCGGGTGTTTTCCACCAGGCCCACGCTGGCCAGGTGCTCGCAGATTGCGCCGTACACCGCCGCCGGCGTGGCGAAATAGGCGATCAGGCGTGGGCCGCTGCCCGCCATCTCGGCCAGGGCCGGGTAGTCCTCAGCCCTGAGGAAATCCACGTGCAAATAGCTCAGGCGTGCAAGAAAACGCTCGAGCACCGCCTCGTCCAGCGCCTGGGCGCCGACGTAGCGGCGCAACTCGGCGGCGATAAACGCCAAATGCTCGGCTTCGCTGCCGGGCTCGCGGGCCAGGGCGATGATGCGCGTGTCGTCATGCAGCAGGCCGGCGCCATCGAGTTGATACAAGGCTGGGAACAACTTGCGAAGGGCCAGGTCGCCGAGGGCGCCGAACAAGGCAAAGGTGCACGGTTCAACCGTTATCGAGGGCATGATGTTGGTTCTTTTATCAAGTTAAGCTACAAATACCTTTTTTCAAGGCATCGCTCAAGGAAAAATGTAGTAATAACCACAACATTTTTTCAGAATACAGAATCCCAGTGGTGGATGGCCGGAGCCATCAGTAGGATAGGCCACCGCCGAAGCCCGGATAAGTCCGACTTCCATTTGCATTGCCGACCTAGGAAACCTGAATGGACCGCGTGCGAAATCTCCTGGAACAGATCCAGAAACGCCTCGAAGAACTGAACAAAGCTGAACGCAAGGTCGCCGAAGTGATCCTGCTCAACCCCCAGCAGGCCACCCGTTTCAGCATTGCCGCCCTCGCCCAGGCCGCTTCGGTCAGCGAGCCAACGGTCAACCGCTTCTGCCGCTCGTTCGGCGTCAGCGGCTACCCGGAGCTCAAGCTGCAACTGGCCCAGAGCCTGGCCAGCGGCGCGGCCTATGTCAGCCGCGCGGTGGAGGCCGACGACAACCCCGAGGCCTACACCCAAAAGATCTTCGGCAGCGCCATCGCCTCGCTGGACAGTGCCTGCCAGGCCCTGGACCCGAACCTGGTCAGCCGCGCTGTCGACCTGCTGATCCAGGCCCGCCAGATCCACTTCTTCGGCCTTGGCGCCTCGGCCCCGGTGGCCCTGGACGCGCAGCACAAGTTCTTCCGCTTCAACCTGGCCGTCACCGCCCACGCCGACGTGCTGATGCAGCGCATGATTGCCTCGGTGGCCCACACGGGGGAGCTGTTCGTGATTATTTCCTACACCGGGCGCACCCGCGAACTGGTGGAAGTGGCGCGCATCGCCCGGGAAAACGGCGCTTCGGTGCTGGGCCTGACCGCCGCCGGCTCGCCTCTGGCCAAGGCCAGCACCCTGAGCCTGAACATCCCGCTGCCCGAAGACACCGACATCTATATGCCCATGACCTCGCGCATCATCCAGCTCACCGTGCTCGACGTGCTGGCCACCGGCATGACCCTGCGCCGTGGCGTGGATTTTCAGCCACACCTGCGCAAGATCAAAGAAAGCCT
Source organism: Pseudomonas sp. MF08875 (assembly GCF_059862525.1). Taxonomy (NCBI): domain Bacteria; kingdom Pseudomonadati; phylum Pseudomonadota; class Gammaproteobacteria; order Pseudomonadales; family Pseudomonadaceae; genus Pseudomonas; species Pseudomonas sp. MF08875. The sequence continues at coordinate 23,018 of NZ_JCBCUW010000013.1, read as the reverse complement.
CAATGCCAGCCGTTATCCGGTGGGGGATGATCTGGACTGAAAAACTGCGGTGGGATCGAAGCCTTTATCGCGCAACCCTCTACGACAGAGGTACTCGGCTAACGGCGGGCGGGGCTGGCGCACCGCTATCGCGAGCAGGCTCGCTCCCACCAGAACCTAGCCTCACACCCCCTTGCAATCGCCCCCCGCCCGCGCCTGCAAACTCAAGTGCGCCGTTTCTCCCGGTGCCAGGCTCTGGCGAGTGGTGCCGCCGCTGGCCGCTTCGACGCAGACGAACTGCGCCACCTCGTTCCAGCTCACGCCCAACAGCGGCCGAGTGCCCGGGTGCCAAACCACCGTGTCCGCCGCGTGCCCGGTGTCGATGCACAGTTCGCGCTGCCAGGCGCGGTCCTTGAGCTGCAACTCGCCGTCGTGGCGGAACACCCGTTGGCAGCCGCCCACCACGCTCAACTCGCCGCTATGCCGGTACGTGGTGCGGTTGAGTGGGTCGTAGCCTTCGGCGTCCTCCAGCCCGGACAGCGCTGTCTCGGTAGCGTCGCCAACACGCCAGTAGGCATGCAAGGCCTGGCTCAAATGGCAGGGTTCGCTGTCTTGGTGCTCGGTGCTCAGGCGCAGGTCCATGCGTTCGCCCAGGTGGGCGTGCAGGTCCACTTGCCAGTCGCACAGTTGCAAGCGCCAGTGCAAGCGCACACCGTCGACGCCAGCGTGGCTGGCCAACAGCTTCCAGTCGATCAGCCGCGCCCACCCGTGGGACGGCCAGGCGTTTTCGCTAGGATGGCGGCCGTACCAGGGCCAGCACACCGGCACCCCACCGCGGATGGCACCCACCTGCGGCCACTTCGCCGCGCACCACAGCCAGGGCTTTTGCCCGGTGGGCTGGAAGTGCAGGAGTTGCGCGCCCTGGCGGCTGAACACCGCTTGGCAGCGTGGGTGGTCGATCACCAGCACATCGCGCCGTTGATAGCGCTCCCACCCGAAGGTAGGGCGTTCGCGCAGGGATCGGAAAAAGCGTTGTAGCGGGTGCTCGTGCATGTACCGCAGTCCTGAAAAACGATGGCTGCCCTGGGTGGGAACGGGCCCGCCCGCGATGGCGACGGTACAACCCTGTACCGGCCTCATCGCGGGCGAGCCCACTCCCACAGGGTCCCCAGGTGAGGTGCTGGGGCAGCGGAGCTTAGCGCAGCCGTTGTCAGAACACCGACTGAATTTTCAACCCGGCCACCAATGCGTCATCCACTTTGTCCACGCCGCCGGGGTGCTTCACGTATTGCAGGTTGGGGCGCACGGTCAGCCAGTTGGTGACATGGAAGCCGTAGTTGATCTCGGCGTTGTATTCGGTGTCCTGGATGGGCAGGAACCCGGCCTGGTCGTAGTCGTTGAACCCGTTGCCGGCGTTAATCAGCTTGCGGTTTTTCTGCACATCTTCGTTGACGTGGATGCGCGCGATGCCGATGCCCACGTCGTCCTTGGGCCGGGCGTTGAACGGGCCTTTGTAGGTCAGCATCAGTTGCTGGTAGTTGTCGACGGTGTTGGTGTCCTTGTCGTGGAACGTGGCGTTGGCTGCGATGTGCAGGCCGCGGTTCTTGTCACCGTTATGGTCGGTCAGTTGCTGCTGGGCCACGAACCAGTAGCCGGACTTGCTGCTGTGGCTGCGATACGCGTCGCCACTGACGGCGGCGTACTGGCCGTTGGCGTCCTTCAACACGTCATCAGCCTTGGCAGTGCTTTTGTAGTAGCCCACGCGGTACTCGCCCGGCAGGCCATCGACCTTAGGCGACCAGACCAATTCCACCGGCAGGATGGTGCCCTTGGTGCCGCTGCCGCTGAGCTTGAAGCCGTTGCCGGTTTCCAGTTGCGAGGGGTTCTGGTTGTAGGCGCCGATTTGCGCGTAGAGCTCGGGGGTGAGGTTGTACTTGACGCGGATCGCCGCTTGGCTGACCGGCCAGTTGTACCAGATGCCACCGACCCAGTTACCCACTTGCGAGCCACAGAACGCCAGGTTCTGGAAGTCGCAGGGGAAGGTGTTGAAGTCTTCGCCTTCGCCGAAATAGCCGGCCTTCACGTCGAGCTTGCCGTCGAAGTACTTCTGCTTGATCCACAACTGGGTCAGGCGCCAGGTCTGGCCACGGCCCCAGACTTCCTGGGACGAACTGAACGTGCCGGCGCGAGGGTCGCCGATGCGGTCGTTGGAGATGTTGCGCCCGCTGCGCTCGGTGATCGCCAGTTTGAACTCGGCGTCTTTCCAGCCGAAAATTTTCTCCAGGTCCAGCTTGGCCCCCAGGCCGAACTGGTGGCTATAGCGCGCCGTGGTGTCGTCGTTGTAGCCGCCACTGAGGTTGGAACCGACCTCGCCCACGTAGTCGAGGGTGAAGTCATAACCCTGCTCGATCAACCGCGTGCGCTCGCCGCCCCAGTCGCCAGTCATCCACGGCGATTCGGCGCTGAACGCCTCGGCGCCCTCGGCCGCTTGCGCACTGGCGACCAGCATCATCGCCGCCAATGCCGAAACACAGCCGGCAAAGCGAGCGTTGGTGGTGTTGTTTTTCATCCCTACATCCTCGTTCTTGTTATTGGAATTGCTTGCTGTTGGGGTGGCTGCGGCTGCGCCCGCCCCTCACCGGCTCTTGAACTGCGCCACATTCGCCTTGCGGGTTGCGCTGGGGGCGATGCCCAGGCGTTCGCCGGTCTTGGCGTCGAACAGCAGCACCTTGGCCGGGTCCAGTTGCAGGGTCAGGGTCTCGCCCACCTGGGGCGCGAGGTCGGGCGCGAGGCGGCAGCAGACCTTGGTCTGGTTGAGCTCGACGAACACCAGGGTGTCCGGCCCCGTGGGCTCGGTGACCTGGACTTCGGCGCGGATGCTGGGCAAGCCATTGGCGTCACCGCTCGCCAAGGCAATCTGCTCCGGGCGCATGCCAAGGATCACTTCGCGGTCTGCCAACGCCATATCCTCTGTGCCCAACGGCAGCACGCAACGCGCCTGGCCGCTGTCGAGCAATGCCACCAGGCGGCCCTCCTGGCGGTGCAGGCGCAGGGGGATGAAGTTCATGGGCGGCGAGCCGATAAAACTGGCCACGAACAGGTTGGCCGGGTCGTTGTAGATCTCTTTGGGCGTGCCGAACTGCTGGATGATGCCGTCCTTCATTACCGCCACTTTGTCGCCCAGGGTCATGGCCTCGATCTGGTCGTGGGTGACGTAGACGGTGGTGGTCTTGAGGCGCTGGTGCATCAGTTTCATTTCGGTGCGCATCTCGACCCGCAGCTTGGCGTCGAGGTTGGACAGCGGTTCGTCGAACAAATAGATCTTGGGCCGGCGCGCCAGGGCCCGGCCCATGGCCACGCGCTGCTGCTGGCCGCCGGAGAGCTGGCCGGGCTTGCGCCCCAGCAGGTGTTCGATCTGCAGCAGCTTGGCCACCCGCGCCACTTCTTCGTCAATTTGCGCCGTGGGCATTTTGCGGATCTTCAGGCCAAAGGCGATGTTGTCGCGCACGGTCATGGTCGGGTACAGCGCATAGGACTGGAACACCATGGCGATGTCCCGGTCCTTGGGGCTCATGCCGCTGATGTCGGCATCGTCCACCAGGATCGCGCCGCCGCTGATGGTTTCCAGCCCCGCGATGCAGTTCATCAGGGTGGATTTACCGCACCCGGAAGGGCCGACCAGGATCAGGAACTCCCCGTCCTCGATCTTCAGTTCGATGTTCTTGAGGGTGTCCGGCAACCCGGCGCCGTAGGTTTTGTTGACGTTACGTAATTCGAGCGTTGCCATGTGCTACCCCTTGACCGCGCCGGACGTCAGCCCACGCAGGAAATACTTGCCAGCGAATATGTAGACCAACAGTGTCGGCAGCCCGGCGATCATCGCCGCTGCCATATCAACGTTGTATTCCTTGGCCCCGGTGCTGGTGTTGACCAGGTTGTTGAGGGCCACGGTGATCGGTTGCGCGTCGCCACTGGCGAACACCACGCCGAACAGAAAGTCGTTCCAGATCTGGGTGAACTGCCAGATCAGGCAGACCATCACGATGGGGATCGACATCGGCAGCAGGATCTTGCCGAAAATCGTGAAGAACCCCGCCCCGTCCAGGCGCGCGGCCTTGACCAGGGCATCGGGAATGCTCACGTAGTAGTTGCGGAAAAACAGCGTGGTGAAGGCCAGGCCATAGACCACATGCACCAGCACCAGGCCGGTGGTGGTGTTGGCCAGCCCCAGTTTGCCCAGGGTGAAGGACGCGGGCAGCAGCACGGTTTGGAACGGCAGGAAGCAGCCGAACAACAGCAGGCCGAAGAACAATTGCGAGCCGCGAAAGCGCCACATCGACAGCACGTAGCCGTTCATCGCGCCAAGGAAAGTGGAGATCAGCACCGCCGGCACGGTGATTTTCACCGAGTTCCAAAAGTAGCCACCCACTGCGTCCCAGGCCTTGATCCAACCGATGCCGTCGATCACCTGGGGCCAGCTCAGCAGGTTGCCGGTGCGGATGTCTTCGGGGGTCTTGAAACTGGTGAGCAGCATCACCACCAGCGGTACCAGGTACACCGCCGCCGCCAGCAGCAGGGTGGCGTAGATTGCCACGCGGCTGGCGCTCAAGCGTGGTTGGTCAGTCATGGCGTTTGCCTCGCAACTCGGAGTACAGGTACGGCACCAGAATCGTCAGCACCGCGCCGAGCATCAGCATGGCGCTGGCCGACCCGATGCCCATCTGCCCGCGGCTGAAGGTGAAGGAATACATGAACATCGCCGGCAGGTCCGAGGAGTAGCCCGGCCCTCCCGCCGTCATGGCGGCCACCAGGTCAAAACTCTTGATCGCGATGTGGGCGAGGATCATGAAGGCGCTGAAAAACACCGGGCGCAGGCTCGGCAGCACGATACGCAGGTAGATGGTGGGCAGGCTCGCGCCGTCCACCTGGGCGGCGCGGATGATCGACTGGTCGACACCGCGCAACCCCGCCAGGAACATCGCCATGACAAAGCCCGAGGCTTGCCACACGGCGGCGATCACCAAGCAGTAGACGACGCGGTCCTGGTCTACCAGCCAGTCCAGGCGAAAGCCTTCCCAGCCCCAGTCGCGCAGCATCTTGTCCAGGCCCAGGCCGGGGTTGAGCAGCCACTTCCACGCGGTGCCGGTGACGATCATCGACAGCGCCATGGGGTACAGGTACACGGTGCGGATAAAGCCTTCCTTGCGGATGCGCTGGTCCAGCAGTACCGCCAGCAACACCCCCAGCACCAGGCTGATGCCGATGAACATGCCGCCGAACAACGCCAGGTTCTTGCTCGCTACCCACCAGCGGTCGTTGTCCAGCAGCCGTGCGTACTGTTGCAGGCCGACCCACTTGTAGCTGGGCATGAAGCTGGAGTTGGTGAACGACAGCACGAAGGTCCAGAGGATGTAACCGTAAAACCCCACCAGCACGATCACCATGCTGGGCGCCAGCACCAGTTTCGGCAGCCAGCGTTGCAAGGCGTCCAAGGGTGACGCCTTGTTGAAAACCGCCACAGAGCTCATCGCAGTAGTCCGTACAAAGGTGAATGTTGGGGCAGCCGCGCCCCTTGGGCCGGGCGCCCCTGTGGGAGCGGGCTCCCCCGAGATAGCGGCAGTCCTGTCATAAAGAGATGCGGTGGCTGTACCGGCCTCATCGCGGGCAGGCCCGCTCCCACAAAGGCTCGCGCTCGCCCGGAAAGCGCGCTACTGCGCGGCTTTGACCGCCGAGGCGAGTTGGGCGCTGGCCTTGGCCGGGTCGGCGTCCTTGTCGTTCATGAAGTTGGTCACCACATCGAAGATCGCGCCTTGCACGGCCAGGGTGGTGGCCATGTTGTGGGCCATGCTCGGTTGCAAACCGCCGGTCTGGGCGTCGGCGAGGAAGTCCTTGGCCGAGGTCTGGGCGCAGCTATCGAAACCCTGGGCCGCCATGTCGTTGAGCATGTCGTTACGCACCGGGATCGAGCCTTTGTTGATACTGAAGATCTTCTGGAAGTCCTTGCCCAGGGCGACCTTGGCCAGGTCCTGCTGGGCGGCGATGTCGCCGATGCGATCGGCCTTGAGCTTGAACACCGCCAACGAGTCGATGTTGTAGGTGAAGGCCTTTTCGGTGCCCGGGAAGGCCACGCACTGGTAGTCCTGGCCGGCGATTTTCTTCGCCGCAGTCCATTCGCTCTTGGCCCAGTCGCCCATCATCTGCATGCCGGCGCGGCCGTTGATGACGTCGGCGGCGGCGATGTTCCAGTCGCGCCCGGCGCGGTTGGGGTCCATGTAGGCGGTGATTTTTTTCAGCTCGGTGAAAGCCTGGGTCATCTGCGCCCCGGCCAGGGTGTTCTGGTCCAGGTCCACCAGGGCTTTCTTGTAGCCCTCGACACCCATCACCGAGAGCACCACGTCTTCAAACACGGTGCTGTCCTGCCAGGGTTGGCCACCGTGGGCCAGGGCGATGAAACCGGCGGCCTTGAGCTTGTCGCCGGCGGCGTAGAACTCTTGCAGGGTGGTCGGGGCCTTGTCGATGCCAGCCTTCTTGAACACCTGGGGGTTGATCCACAGCCAGTTGACGCGGTGGATGTTCACCGGCACGGCCACGTAGTCGCCCTCGTACTTGACGGTGTCAGAGACCTGCGGCGCCAGCAGGCCATCCCAGTTCTCGGCCTTGGCCACGCCCTTTAGGGCTTCGGTGCTGAGCAGCCCGGTGCTGCCCCATTCCTGGATGTCAGGGCCTTTGATCTGCGCCACGCCCGGCGGATTGCCGGCCACTGCACGGCTCTTGAGCACGGTCATGGCCGTCGCCCCGCCGCCACCGGCCACGGCACCGTCCTTCCAGGTGAAGCCGTCTTTTTCGACCTGGGCCTTGAGTACGTCGACCGCGGCTTTTTCGCCCCCCGAGGTCCACCAATGCACGACTTCCACGGCACCTTTGCTGTCGGCGGCCAGGGCGTGGAGGGGGAACAACGAGGCGAGGGAAATGACTGTAGCCAGGCGGGAAATGCCATTCATCTGAAGTACCTTTCTTGTTGTTATGCGTGCAAGTCTGCTGCTTGCGTTGCGAACGAGTTTAAACAGCGTTGTACCTGTGCCAGGTAACGAAGGGACGGGCAAATGTCACACCCGGGTGACATTCGCCCCGCGCCCTTGTTGGGCCAGGGCCGTGGCCAGGCTCGGGGCCAGGGGCAGGCGCGGGATCAGCAGCGCTTGCCAGGCGTGATAGAGGTCAGGCTTGCCCGGCCAGATCTCCCCGCCCGGGTGATTGTTGGGGTCGAGTTCGTGGTGCCAACTGCCCTCGCGCAGGTCCAGCAAGTACTGCTCGCAGTAGGCCCAGAACAGGCGATACCAGTCTTCATAGCGGCGCTCGGCGGTGCGTTGGATCAGGGTACTGGCGGCGGCGATCGCCTCGCAGTGCACCCAGTGCAGGCGCTGGCGCATCAGCGGGCGGTTGTGCCAATCGAGGGTGTAGACGATGCCCGGCGCGCCATCGACCACCCAGCCATGGCGGCAATTGGCGTCGAACAATTGCCGCGCATCCTCCAGCAACCACGGCGGCGCCGGCAAAGTAGCCTTGCGCAGCGCCGCCTCCAGGTGCAGCAGCAGGCGCGCCCACTCAAAACCATGGCCGGGCGTGGTGCCGTAGGGGCGAAAACCGTCCGCCGGGTTGGCCTGGTTGTAATCGCGCAGCGGCTGCCAGTGGCGGTCGAAATGCTCGATGACCATAAAGCCGTTGGCCGCCGCGTGCTGGTGAATCACCCGCTCAACGATGCGCAGCGCCCGCTTGAGCCACAGTGCGTCGCCGGTAGCGTCGGCCAGGGCCAGGAACGCCTCGGTGGCGTGCATGTTGCTGTTGGCGCCGCGATAGGCTTCGGCCTCGCTCCAGTGGCGGTTGAAGGATTCGCGCAGGGCGCCCTCCTCCTCGCTCCAGAAATACCGCTCGATGATCTCGATGGCCTCGTCCAGCAGGGCCTGGGCACCGGGGCGGCCGGCCACCTGGGCAGAACTGGCGGCCAGAGCGACGAAGGCGTGCAGGTACGCGCTCTTGCGGCAGTTGTCGGGCCGTGGGTCGGCGCAGGCCAGCCAACCGCCGTGCTCGGCATCGCGCAACGGCCCGGCCAGGGCCTGCACGCCGTGGCTGGTGTACTGGCAAGCACCGCCGATGCCTTGCAGGTGGGCCAGGGCAAAACTGTGGGTCATGCGCGCAGTAATCAGGGTGTCGGGGCGGCTCCCGGCGCCCAAGCGGCCCTGGGCATCGAGGGCGCCGAAACCGATGTCGAGCCGCGAACCCCGGGCGAACTCCAGCAGGCGCAAACCCTCTGCGGCGAGCCAGGACTGATGGGCTGGGGCGGTCAACCAACTGCTGAACGGCAACGGATCGAGGGTCATGGCGAGCCTTTTATTGTTGTTATGACGAGGCAAAGTCTACTCAACGCCAGGTTGGGCGCAGGTAACGAAGGCGCAGGGGAATGTCACGGGACGGTGACATTCACACAGCCCGTAGCAAGCGGGGGTTTACTCGGTGCTGCGCGGCAAATGCAGGGTCACGCGCAAACCGCCTTCACGCAGGTTTTGCAGGCTCACTTCGCCGCCGTGGCTGTGGGCGATGTTGCGTGCGATGCCCAGGCCCAGGCCGTAACCCTGCTGCTTGCCGGCCAGGCGAAAGTGCGGCTCGAAGCACTGCTCCAGGCGTTGCTGGGGCACGCCGGGGCCTTCGTCGTCAACGTGGAGGATGAACGCCGTGTCGTCGTCATCGATATGCAGGTGGGCCCGTTGCCCGTACTTGAGGGCGTTGTCGATCAGGTTGCCAATGCAGCGCTTGAGGGCCAGGGGTTTGCCCGGATACGGCGCCGCCGCCCGCCCCTGCTGGGTCACGCGGCCATTGCCGGTGGGCGCCAGGTAGGGCTCGACCAGGCAGTCGAGCACTTGGTTGAGGTCCACCGGCTCGATGTTTTCGTGGATGTCGGTGTCCTTGACGCACTGCAAGGCGCCCTTGACCAAAAGCTCCAGCTCATCCAGGTCGCGGCCGAACTTGGCTTGCAATTGCTCGTCTTCGAGCAGCTCCACCCGCAGGCGCAGGCGTGTGATGGGGGTGCGCAGGTCATGGGAAATGGCGCTGAACAACTGGCTGCGTTCGGTCAGGTAGCGGCTGATGCGTTCGCGCATCGCATTGAAAGCGCGGCTGACCTCCACCACCTCGCTGCCACCGCCCTCCACCACCGGCTCCACTTCGGCGCCCAGGGACATGTCCCGCGCGGTGCGCGCCAGGCGCTTGAGGGGGCGGCTCTGCCAGTGCACCAGCAGGCCGATGAACAACAGCAAAAAACCGCTGGTGAGCAGGATGAACCACACCTGCTGGGACGGCAGGCCCTGTTCTTCGAGGCTGGTGTAGGGCTCGGGCAGCAAAGAGGCGATGTACAGCCACTCCCCCGGTGCCAACTGGATCTGCGTCACCAGCACCGGCGGGTTCACCGGTTCCAGGGTCAGCGCGTAGTGGGCCCAGGAGCGCGGCAATTCATCGAGCTTGAGGCCACCGTTGAAAATACGCAGGTCGTTGGGGCTGACGAATTGCACGGACATATCGGTGTCGTTGCCCAGGGATTGGCGCAGCACCGCGTCCACTGCCGCAAGCACTGCGCGCTTGCGCGGCGTGGCGGGCAGCACCTGCATGTCCAGGGGTTTGTCGTTGAGGGTCACGACAAACCGCGTGCCACCCATGCTGCGCAACTGGTCCAGCACCAACGGTCGGTAGGCCACCGGCAACGAGCGGAAATAGCTGACGCTGGCGGTCATCGAATGGGCCAGGCTGCGGGCGCTGGTGACCAGGCCTTCGAGCTGGGTGGCGCGCAGTTGCGACACCCAGATCACACTCGACAACCCCTGGGCGAACAGCACCGCCAGCAGGGTCAGCAGGAGCATGCGCCCCAGCAGCGAACGCGGCACCGGCAGGCGCCTGGCCAAGCGGGCCAACCCCTCAGAGGCCATTGCCGGGCACCACGTTAGCCGCCAATTGGTAGCCGCTGCCGCGCACGGTGCGGATCAGCCGGGGCGGCTTGTCAGTGTCGCGCAGGCGCTGGCGCAAGCGGCTGACGGCCATGTCGACGATGCGGTCCAGGGGCATCAGCTCGCGGCCCCGGGTGGCATTGCCGATGGTGTCGCGGTCGAGGATCTGCTGCGGGTGGTCGAGAAACAGCTTGAGCAGGGCGAAGTCGGCGCCGGAGAGCAGCACTTCTTCGCCGTCGGCGTGAAACAGGCGATGGCTGACCATGTCCAGGCGCCAGTCGTCGAAGCGCAGCACCTCGCCGCCGGGGCGTTCCTGGCCGAACTGGGCGCGGCGCAGCAGGGCCTTGATCCGCGCCTGCAACTCGCGGGGGCTGAAGGGTTTGCCCAGGTAGTCGTCGGCGCCCAGCTCCAGGCCGATCACCCGGTCGGCTTCGTCGGAACTGGCGGTGAGCATGATGATCGGCACCTGGGCCTGGCGCGGGTGCTGGCGTACCCAGCGGCACAGGCTGAAACCGTCTTCGTCGGGCAGCATCACGTCGAGGATCACCAGGTCGCAGCTGGCCTCGTTCAAGGCCTGACGAAACCCGGCGCCGTCCGCCGTGGTGCGCACCTGGAACCCGGCGCGGGTCAGGTAGGTGTCGAGCAGTTCGCGGATTTCCTGGTCGTCATCGACCAGCAGGATGGATTTGTTGATGAGGGTCACTGAGTGGTCCTTCTTATTGTTATTGCCAACGCTGTTGGAGCGGGCCGGGCCGCGCTCCGCTTGCCCGCGATAGCGGTGGTTCAGCCACCGACCCTATCGACTGACAAACGGCCATCGCGAGCCGGCTCGCTCCACGCCTACACCGTTTGTTGCAACGCCACACCCGCGCCCATCAACCCCGGGTAGGGCGCGGTCACCAGCCATACCGGGATGCCGGTGAAATAGTCGCTCATGCAGCCTTTGTCGGCGAAGCAACGGGCAAAGCCGCTGCGCAGGAAGAACTCGGCAAAGCGCGGGATCACGCCGCCGACGATGTACACCCCGCCGCGCGCGCCGCTGGTGAGCACGTTGTTGCCCGCCACGCGGCCGAGCCAGCAGCAGAATTGTTCGAGGGTTTGCAGGGCCACCGGGTCGCCGGCCAGGGCCGCGGCGGTGACCGCTTCGGGGGTCTCGAACTGCGGGACGTGGCCGTCCACGGCGCAGATCGCCCGGTACACCCGGGGCAAGCCGCTGCCACTCAACGCGGTCTCGGCGCTGACGTGGCCGATTTGTTCGTGGATGTGCTGCCACAGGCGCGTCTCGCGCACGCTGCTCAATGGCAGGTCGACATGCCCGCCCTCTCCCGGCAGCGCCGCCCAGCGCCCGCCGCCCAGGTCGAGCAAGGTGCCCACCCCCAGGCCGGTGCCGGGGCCGATCACCACCGCCGGGCGCAGCGCTTCGGGCGTACCGGGGCAGACCACGCGGCAGTCTTCGGGCTGCAAGCGGGTAATGCCCAGGGCCATCGCCGAAAAGTCATTGACCAGCAGCAGTTGCGCCACCTGCAAGGTGTCGCAGAACGCCCGGCGGCTCAGGCGCCAGTGGTTGTTGGTGAAGCGAAACTCATCGCCGCCCACCGGCCCGGCCACTGCCAGGCACACGGCGCCGAGGCTGCCGGGGGCCAGGCCGAGGCTGTGCAGGTAGGCGCCGATGGCCGCTTCAGGGCTCAAGAAATCTGCCGTGGCCAGCACCTGCACCGAGGCCAGTTGGCCGTCCTGCCACAGGGCGAAACGCGCGTTGGTGCCGCCAATATCACCGACCAACGCGCACTTCATTCAAGGCGCTCCAGGGCCGAGGTGAAGGTGCTGGCGCCCTGTTCCGCCGAGCTGAACGCCTGGCGCATAAAGGCAAAAAGTTCGCGGCCGCTGCCCACGTTGTTGCCCAACAGGCCGGTGGCCGGTTCGCGGGCGGCAAACTCGGCGGCATCGACCTTCAGCTCCAGGGTGCCGAGTTGGCCATCGACGCGGATGATGTCGCCGTCGCGCACCCGTGCCAGCGCCCCGCCCACCTGGGCTTCGGGGCTGACGTGGATGGCCGCGGGGATTTTCCCCGAGGCACCGGACATGCGCCCGTCGGTCACCAGCGCCACCTTGAAGCCACGGTCCTGCAACACACCCAGGAACGGCGTCATTTTGTGCAGCTCCGGCATACCGTTGGAGCGCGGGCCCTGGAAGCGCATCACCGCGACGAAGTCTTTCTCCAGCAACCCGGCCTTGAAGGCGTCGGCCAGGTCCTGCTGGTCCTGAAACACCACGGCCGGGGCTTCGACCACTTGGTGTTCCAGGGCCACGGCCGAGACTTTCATCACGCCACGGCCGAGGTTGCCTTCCATCACCCGCAAGCCGCCCTCGGGGGAGAACGCACGGGCCACGGGGCGCAGGATATGTTCGTCGAGGCTGGCCAACGGGCCTTCGCGCCACACCAGTTCGCCGTTGTCGAGGAAGGGTTCCAGGGTGTAGCGGCTCAGGCCATGGCCCATCACGGTGTTGACGTTTTCGTGGAGCAGGCCGGCGCCGAGCAGTTCGCGGATCAGGAACGACATGCCGCCCGCGGCCTGGAAGTGGTTAATGTCGGCCTTGCCGTTGGGGTAGACGTGGGACAGGGTCGGCACCACTTCGGAGAGGTCGGCCATGTCCTGCCAGGTCAACTGGATGCCCGCCGCCATGGCGATGGCCGGCATGTGCAGGGTGTGGTTGGTGGAGCCGCCGGTGGCGTGCAGGGCGACGATGGAATTGACCAACGAGCGCTCATCGACGATTTCGCCAATGGGCAGGAACTGGCCGTTCTGCCGGGTCAGGTGCGTCACTTGGTGCGCCGCCTCGCGGGTCAGGGCATCGCGCAGCGGCGTGTTGGGGTTGATAAAGGACGCGCCGGGCAGGTGCAGGCCCATCACTTCCATCAGCAACTGGTTGGTGTTGGCGGTGCCGTAGAAGGTGCAGGTGCCGGGGCTGTGGTAAGACTTCATCTCCGACTCCAGCAGCTCTTCGCGGCTGGCCTTGCCCTCGGCGTAGCGTTGGCGTACGTCGGCTTTTTCCTTGTTGGAAATGCCCGAAACCATCGGCCCGCCGGGGACGAAAATCGTCGGCAAGTGGCCAAAGCGCAGAGCACCGATCATCAGGCCCGGCACGATCTTGTCGCAGATGCCCAGCATCAGTGCCGCATCGAACATGTTGTGGGACAGCGCCACAGCGGTGGACAACGCGATCACTTCGCGGCTGAGCAGGCTCAGTTCCATGCCCGGCTCGCCCTGGGTCACGCCGTCGCACATGGCAGGCGTGCCGCCGGCGAACTGGCCCACCGAACCGATCTCGCGCAGGGCCTGCTTGATCTGCTGGGGAAAAGTTTCGTAGGGCTGGTGGGCCGAGAGCATGTCGTTATAAGACGACACGATGGCCACGTTGGCGGCGTTCATCAGGCGCAGGCTGTTTTTGTCCTCGGTGCCGCAACCGGCCACGCCGTGGGCGAAGTTCGCGCATTGCAGCTTGCCGCGCACCGGCCCGTCGCTGGCGGCACCGCGGATCAGGGCCAGGTAAGCCTGGCGAGTGGCGCGACTGCGGGCGATAAGCCGTTCGGTGACCTCAAGAACGCGGGGATGCATGTGTAGAACTCCAGGCTAACGGATGTGGCGACCTGTGTGTCTATGCTGGGCAATAACACCGCGCGGCGTGGCCGGGCGCGGCATTGGTTGACCATTGGGACCAGTTGATTCAGGTCACTCGTTGTAGATAAAACAAAATATTGCCACTAAAAAGGCTTGTTTTCTATTTTTTTGCGAATAATCTTGTAATTCCAACAACAAATTTCAGAGCAGGTGCCCTTCCCATGACTTTACGCATCGCCATCAACGGTTTTGGCCGCATCGGCCGCAACGTCCTGCGCGCACTGTATACCCAAGGTTATCGCCAAGACCTGCAGATCGTCGCCATCAACGATCTGGGAGACAGCGCTATCAACGCGCACCTGCTCAAGTACGACACCGTCCACGGCACCTTCGATGCCGAAGTTGCCCACGACCAGGAAAGCCTCACCGTCAACGGCGACCGCATCGCCGTCAGCGCCATCCGCGACCCGGCCAACCTGCCCTGGGCCGCCGAGAAAATCGACGTGGTGTTCGAGTGCACCGGGCTGTTCACCGACCGCGCCAAGGCGGCCGCCCATCTTAGCGCCGGCGCGCGCAAAGTGATTATCTCGGCCCCGGCCAAGGGCGCCGATGCCACGGTGGTGTACGGGGTCAACCACGACATCCTGCGCCAATCGCACCAGATCATCTCCAGCGCCTCCTGCACCACCAACTGCCTGGCCCCGGTGGCCCAGGTGCTGCACCGCGAACTGGGCATCGAAAGCGGCCTGATGACCACCATCCACGCCTACACCAACGACCAGAACCTCACCGACGTCTACCACAGCGACCCGTACCGCGCCCGCTCCGCCACCCAGAACATGATCCCCAGCAAAACCGGCGCCGCCGAAGCCGTGGGCCTGGTGCTGCCGGAGCTGGCGGGCAAACTCACCGGCATGGCCGTGCGGGTGCCGGTCATCAACGTGTCGCTGGTGGACCTCACCGTGCAGCTCAAGCGCGAAACCAGCCGCGAGGAAGTCAACGCCCTGTTCCAGGCCGCCAGCCTGCATTCCAAGGTGCTGGGCTACAACACCCTGCCGCTGGTTTCCAGCGACTTCAACCACAACCCGCTGTCGTCGATCTTCGACGCCAACCACACCAAGGTCAGCGGCAAACTGCTCAAGGTGCTGGCCTGGTATGACAACGAATGGGGCTTCTCCAACCGCATGCTCGATAACTGCCTGGCGCTGTGCCACGCCGAATAGGCCGGGAGCTGCACCCTATGATCGGCATCGGTTTCACCCACGCCACCCTGGCCGCGCGCAAGCGCATCGCCCTGGTGGCCCACGACCACTGCAAGGTGTTTTTGCTCGGCTGGGCGCAGCGCCAACGCGAACGCCTGGCGCGCCATGAACTGGTGGCCACCGGCACCACCGGCCTGCTGCTGGGCAAGCACCTGGACCTGCCCGTGGAAAGCATGATTAGCGGCCCCCTGGGCGGCGACCAACAACTGGGCGCGCGCATCGCCGAGCAACGGGTAGACATGCTCATCTTCTTCTGGGACCCCTTCGAGCCCCAGCCCCACGACCCGGACATCAAGGCCCTGCTGCGGGTCGCCGCCGTGTGGAACATCCCCGTGGCCTGCAACGAATCCAGCGCCGACTACCTGCTCAGTAGCCCGTTGATGGACCAGGCCCACGATTACCGCGTTCCGGATTACCCGGCGTACCTGCAACAGCGCACCTGAGGCGCCGGGCACCACGCCTGCCCTGTGGGAGTGGGCCGGGTTGGCGGTAATGCCGTGGCTGTACTGGCTCCATCGCGGGCAGCGCCCGCTCCCACAATTGAGCGGTGGTGTGGATGGGATTTTCATCTTTCCTAGGTGGGAGCGAGCCTGCTCGCGATGGCAGCACGCAGTGGTTGTGACGAAGGGTAGGGGTAAGACAGTTGATCCCACAGGGGGCGTGGCGACAGACCACAGTTCACCCTTGCCAATTTCGCTTTTGATAAGCATTATCATTCGCAAATTTTCACTGGGTAGCGCTGTGAGTCAGTCTCGTTTCAACCAGGTGTTCCTCACCCAGCGGGTTTCGCTGCTGCGCACGCTGGAGCGCATGGTCAACAACCACAGCACCGCCGAGGACCTGCTCCAGGAAACCTACCTGCGGGTCACCCGTGCCCTGGGCGAGCGGGCCATCGATCACTTGGAGCCCTTTGTGTTCCAGACTGCCCGTAACCTGGCGCTCGATCACTTGCGGGCGCGGCGCATTCAGTCGCGCACCCTGCTCGAAGACGTGCCACAAGCGGTGCTGCAAAGTGTCGCCGCGCCCCTGAGCAGCGCCGAGGATGGCGCCCATGCCCAGCAACTGCTCGAGCGCCTGAACGTGAGCCTCAACCAACTGAGCCTGCGCCAACAACAGATCTTCATCCTCAGCCGCCTGCACGGCCACAGTTACCAGCAGATCGCCGAACACCTGGGCGTGTCCCTGAGCACGGTGCAAAAGGAACTCAAGCTCATCATGGCCATTTGCGTCGGCGTGGCGGATCGCTTGAACCACTGATCCTTACCCCTTGGCTGAGGGGCACGGCCGCCCTCTGTGCCCGCCAATACATTTTGTTACCCTAGGCGCCGTTGCCTCGCTTCAGCCAAAAACCAGCCGTGCGCAGACACTGCCAAGGACCCCCGTGATGGACACCAACCAATCGCCCCCGGCGCCGGACACTGCCAGCGCAAGCGCCATGGACCAGGCCCTGGACTGGCTGATCGTGATGCAAAGCCCCAGCGCGGCACAAACCCGCCAGTTCCACGCCTGGCTCGCCGTCCCCGCCAACGCCCAGGCCTTCGCCCGCGCGCAGGCGATCTGGGACGGCCCGCAGGTGGCGCACTGCGCGCAAACCTTGAGCGCCAAACAAAAAGTCACCGGCCTGCGGCGCCTGCGCCCGCACTGGAAACCCCTGGCCACCGCCGCCGTGTTGCTGGTCGGCCTGTTCAGTTTCAGCAACCTGCCCCTGCGCCTGCAGGCCGATCACCTGACCGTAGTCGGCGAGCGCCAGCGCGTGCAATTGGCGGACGGTTCCCAGGTGCTGCTCAACACCAATTCGGCGTTCTCCAGCACCATCGACGAGCGTCAGCGCGTCGCCCGCCTCTACCAGGGCGAAGCCTTTTTCGAGATCGCCGCCAACCGAGCCCAACCCCTGGAAATCAGTGCCGGCCCGGTGCGCGCCAGCGTGCGCGACACTGCGTTCGCCGTGCGTTACCTGGACGGCGAAGCCCAGGTGCGGGTGCAGCGCGGCGACGTTGACCTGCGCAACGACTACAACAACGCGCGCATCCGCCTCAGTGCCGGGCAAAGCATCCGTATCGGCCCCAAGGGCTTCGACGCCCCCGCCATGCTCGACCAGGACAAAGACCTGGCCTGGGTCCAGGGCCGGTTGGTGTTCGAGAACTGCCCGATGAGCCAGGTGTTGGCCGAACTGCGCCGCTATTACCCCGGTTTTATCGTCAACAACAACCCGCGGCTGGCCGACGTCGCCGTGACCGGCAACTACCGCCTCGACCAGCCCCTGGACGTGGTGCGTTCCCTGGCCCACATCACCTCTGCGCGCCTGCGCGAGTTCCCGGCGCTGGTCATCATCAACTGATCGGCAATTATTTTTACGCGATCGCGCGCGGTGATACGTCTCGTTATAGCCAATGCAATTGATTCGCATTTTGCGTGTGAATTTGCCACCTATAAGATTCGTGCGACACGGAGCGCTTTCGATGTCCTCTTCACCTTCACGCCTACACAACTGCACCCTGTCCCTGCTCACCGCCGCCCTCCTGCTGGCCGGCGCCCAGGCCACCCCCGTGCTGGCCGCCACTGCGGCGCAACCGCCGGCGCGCAACCTGGGCGACTACAGCTTCGCCATCGCCCAGCAACCGCTGGTCTCGGCCCTTAACGCCTTCACTGCGGTCACCGGGTGGCAAGTCGGCCTGCCGGCGGAACTGGGCGCCGGCGTCGCCTCCCCCGGCGTGCGCGGTTCCCTGCCCCCGGAAAAGGCCCTGGAACGCCTGCTGGCTGGCACCAACCTGGCGTACCGCAAACTGGGCAACAACAGCATCGTCCTCGAGCGGCGCACCGGCAGCACCCTGACCCTGCAACAGATGACCATCAGCGCCACCCGCCAGGAACAGAGCATCGACAGCGTGCCCAGCACCGTCACTGTGCATGAGCGCCAGGACCTGGACCGCCAGAACGTCAATACCATCAAGGAACTGGTGCGCTACGAGCCGGGCGTCTCGGTGGGCGGTGCGGGCCAGCGCGGCGGCATCAGCGGCTACAACATCCGTGGCATCGACGGCGACCGCGTCCTGACCCAGGTGGACGGGGTCGAAGTGCCGGACGGTTTCTTCAACGGCCCCTACGCCAAGACCCAACGCAACTACGTCGACCCGGAAATCGTCAAGCGCGTGGAGATCCTGCGCGGCCCGGCCTCGGTGCTGCACGGCAGCAGCGCCATTGGCGGTGTGGTCAGCTACTTCACCCTCGACCCGGACGACATCATCAAGCCCGGCAAAGATGTCGGCGCCCGCCTCAAGACCGGCTACAGCTCGGCCGACGAGAGCTGGCTCAAATCCGGCACCGTGGCCGGGCGCGCCGAGCAGTTCGACGCCCTGCTGCACTTCAGCCAGCGCGACGGCCACGAGACTGACTCCTACGGCACGAACAACGGCACCGGCCTGGACCGCACCGCCGCCAACCCCGAAGACGCCCGCACCACCAACGTGCTGGCCA
This sequence comes from Pseudomonas sp. MF08875, assembly GCF_059862525.1. Taxonomy (NCBI): domain Bacteria; kingdom Pseudomonadati; phylum Pseudomonadota; class Gammaproteobacteria; order Pseudomonadales; family Pseudomonadaceae; genus Pseudomonas; species Pseudomonas sp. MF08875. The sequence goes on along the minus strand of NZ_JCBCUW010000013.1, from coordinate 4,694 downwards.
AGCTGGGCTGGAACTACGCCGATGACGCACGCCTGGGCCTGACCTACGAAAAATACAAGGACGACCGCGACACCAACCAAAAGAGCGCGGTCGGCGGGCCGTTCGACAAAGGCAACGGGCAGAACATGTACCGCTCACGTGTGGGCAACGACACCGTCAGCCGCGAGCGTTTCGGCCTGGAGAACAGCTTCGCCCTCGACAGCCTGGTGGCCGACCACGTCAAGTGGAGCCTCAACTATCAGGTCGCCAAGACCGGCCAGACCACCCTGGAACACTACGTGCCCTTCGTGCGGGACGTGATGCGCGAGCGCGAAACCCGCTACGAGCAAAAGCAGTGGGTGATCGACGCCCAGGCCGACAAGGCCTTCAGCCTGGGTGAAACCGACCACCTGCTGACCTACGGCGCCACCCTCAAGCAGGAAAAAGTCACCGGTTCGCGGCGCGGCTCGGGCACCTGCCTCAAGGCCGGCATGCGCTGCACCGGGCCGGGTGCCGACAGCCCCGCCGATCGCCTGAAAAAGGCCAGCGACTTCCCGGACCCAACCATCAACAGCTATGCCCTGTTCGCCCAGGACGAAATCACCTGGAACCGCTGGAGCTTCCTGCCCGGCCTGCGCTATGACTACACCCAGCTCAAGCCGCACCTGACCCAGGCCTTCATCGACACCGTCAATGCCGACGGCAAAGGCACTGTCAATGGCGACAACAAGACCTGGGAACGCCTGTCGCCCAAGTTCGGCCTGACCTACGCCCTGAGCGACCAATACACCTGGTACGGCCAGTACGCCGAAGGCTTCCGCACCCCCTCGGCCAAGGCCTTGTACGGGCGCTTCCAGAACACCGCCGAAGGCTATGTGGTCGAGCCCAACCCGGACCTGGAACCGGAAAAAAGCCGTGGCCTGGAAACCGGCCTGCGCGGGCGCTTCGACGCCGGCACCTTCGACGTGGCGGTGTTCTATAACAAGTACCGCGACTTCATCAACGAAGACGCGATCAAGCCCGGCTACACCGAGCAGACCTTCAAGGCCAACAACATCAAGCACGCCACCATCAAGGGCATCGAGGCCAAGGGCCGCCTGCAACTGGACACTTTCGGCGCGCCGCAGGGCCTCTACACCCAGGGTTCGGTGACCTACCTGTACGGGCGCAACAACGACAACGGCCAACCGCTCAACAGCATCAACCCGCTGACCGGTGTCTTCGGCCTGGGCTACGACCAGGACAACTACGGCGCCGTGCTCAACTGGACGGTGGTACGGGCAAAAAACCGCGTGGACGACGAGTCGTTCAAATCCCCGGACGGCATCAACCAGCAGTTCAAGACCCCGGGCTTCGGCATCCTCGACCTGAGCGGGTTCTACAAGGTCACCGACGACCTCACCGTCAGCGCCGGCCTGTACAACCTCACCGACAAGAAATACTGGCTGTGGGATGACGTGCGCGGCTTCGACGCCAGTGGCGAAGCCGAGGTACTGGCCCCGGCCAACCTCGATCGCCTGAGCCAACCGGGCCGCAACTTCGCCATCAACCTGGCGTGGGATATCTGATTACCTGACGGCCTGTAGGGGGGAGCCTGCTTTCACAGGCAATGCCACAGGATGTGGCATTGCGCCTCCTGCCTGTTTTTTTACCGGCCACAGTGAGGATTTTTTACTGTGTTCCGTCTTCTGGTACGTCTAGTTAGATAGTGCATCTCATTCTCAAGGATCCTCCATGACTGCCCCGCACAATGCCTCGCGTCCCACCCTGCGTTCCCAGCGCCTGAACCAGATCACCCACGAGCCCCATTCCAAGCTCGATGCCCTGGTCAAGGCCCACGCACCGTTCGAGACCCCGGCCAATTTCGCCCGTTTCGTCGTTGCTCAGTACCTGTTCCAGTCCGAACTGGTGGCGCTGTACAACGACCCGCAACTGATCGCCATCGTCCCGGACCTGGCCGCCCGCTGCCGCGCCGAAGAGGCCAAGGCCGACCTCGCCGACCTCAACACCGACGTGCCCGCCCCCGTGGCCGGTGCCGTGCACAACCCAAGCAAGGCCGAAGCCCTGGGCTGGATCTTCGTTTCCGAAGGTTCCAAGCTCGGCGCCGCGTTCCTTATCAAGCGCGCCGTGGCCCTGGGCATGAGCGAAACCTTCGGCGCCCGCCACCTCGGCGAGCCGGCCGGTGGCCGTGCCGAGGGCTGGAAGAGCTTCACCCACATCCTCGATGAGCTGGAGCTGAGCCCGGAAGAAGAAGCCCTGGCCGACAAAGGTGCGCTGGCCGCCTTCAACCGCTTCACCGTGCTGCTGGAACAGGCTTACGCCAGCGCCCCTGAACTGGCCTGATGCCCACTGTGGGAACGGGCCCGCCCGCGATAGCGACTCATCTGCCAGCCGCCCTGTTGGCTGGGCCACCGCCATCGCGGGCACGCCGGCGCCCACAGGGGAATCAGGACGCACCCTGCGCTTATTTATGACCCCACCCACCTCAAAACTCGCCCGCCTCCTCTTCGGGGTGCTGGCCTACGTCAGCCTGGGCATCGGCCTGCTCGCCATTGTCGTGCCCGGCCTGCCGACCACCGAGTTCATCCTGCTGGCAGCCTGGGCCGCAACCAAAAGCTCGCCGCGCCTGAGTGCCTGGCTGGAAAACCATCGCCTGTTCGGCCCGATCCTGAGCAACTGGCGCAACGGTAGGATCGTCGCGCGCCGGGCCAAGGTCAGCGCCACCCTGAGCATGCTGCTGTGCGCGGTACTGATGCTGGTGATGCTCGACCACGGCTGGCCGATCTACCTGGCCATCGCGGGCATGGGCCTGGGCAACCTGTGGATCTGGTCGCGACCTGAATCGGTGGCGTGTTGAGTCAGATAGGCAGCTATCGCGAGCAGGCTCGCTCCCACAGGGGAAAAATGAACATTGCACCCGCACCACCGTTCAACTCTGGGAGCGGGCCCTGCCCGCGATGCCCCCCCACCCGGCACCACTGCCTCACAACGACAACACGCCGCTATAAAGCCCATACGCCGCCAACCCCGCCCCGGCCACCACGCAGGCAAAAATCCCCTTCTCTACCGTGGTAAACAGCGGCTCGCCCTGTTCGCGCTTGGCCTTGGCGAACAGGATCACGCCAGGGGCATACAGCAGGGCTGAGAGCAGCAGGTACTTCACCCCACCGGCGTACAACAGCCACACCGCGTAGCTCAAGGCCACGCCACCGACGAACAGGTCCTTGAGGCGCTGGCCCGAGGCTTCTTCGTAGGTTTCGCCGCGCCCGCTGAGCAGCACCGCGTAGGCCGCCGACCACAGGTAGGGCACCAGGATCATCGACGACGCCAAGTAGATCAGGCTGGTGTAGGTGCCCGCCGAGACCAGGGTAATCACCAGGAAAATCTGGATCATCGCGTTGGTCAGCCACAACGCGTTGGCCGGTACGTGGTTGGCGTTTTCCTTTTTCAGGAACGCCGGCATGGTGTTGTCGCGGGCGGTGGCGAAGAGAATCTCGGCGCACAACAGCGCCCAGGACAACAGCGCACCCAGCAGCGACACCGCCAGGCCAATGCTTATAAGCAGCGCCCCCCAGGGCCCGACGATGTGTTCCAGCACCGCCGCCAGGGACGGGTTTTGCAGGTTGGCCAGTTCCGGCTGGCTCATGATCCCCAACGACAGCACGTTGACCAGCACCAGCAGCGCCAGCACCCCGACAAAACCGATGACCGTGGCGCGGCCCACGTCCGAGCGTTTTTCGGCGCGGGCCGAGTACACGCTGGCACCTTCGATGCCGATGAACACGAACACCGTGACCAGCATCATGTTGCGCACCTGGTCCATCACGCTGCCGAAATTGGGGTTGCTGGTGCCCCAGATGTCACGGGTGAAAATCTCGGCCTTGAACGCCACGGCGGCGATCACGATGAACATCACCAGGGGCACGATCTTGGCCACGGTGGTCAGTTGGTTGATGAACGCCGCCTCCTTGATCCCCCGCAGCACCAGAAAATGCACGGCCCACAGCAGCACCGAGGCGCAGCCGATGGCGATCGGCGTGTTGCCCTGGCCGAACACCGGAAAGAAGTAGCCCAGGGTGCTGAACAGCAAAACGAAGTAGCCGACGTTGCCCATCCAGGCACTGATCCAGTAGCCCCAGGCCGAGGAAAAGCCCATGTAATCGCCAAAACCGGCCTTGGCATAGGCGTAAACCCCGGAGTCAAGTTCAGGCTTGCGGTTGGCCAGGGTCTGGAATACGAAGGCCAGGGTGAGCATACCCACGGCAGTGATCGCCCAGCCGATCAGCACCGCCCCGGCGTCCGCCCGGGCCGCCATGTTCTGGGGCAATGAAAAGATCCCGCCGCCAATCATCGAACCCACTACCAGTGCAATCAGCGCACTGAGTCGAAGCTTTTGTGCCGGTTGGGACATCCTGACCTCTGTCTGAAAATGGCTGAAGGCGAAAATACCTTAGCAGCCTTCATGAACTAAATATCGTCACACTAATAGCGTTTATTAGATAACGCCGACTGCCACCGCTTATTTAGAACAAAAGGGTCTATGAATTGTTCTACAGTTTTCAAAAATGTGGGCTACTCGCGATAAATGACGCCTGAATTCAACACATAAGTGCAACGCTCACCCCTGTATGCACTTCGTACGGCGTCTTCCAGCCCAAGCGCTTGCGCGGGCGTAGATTGATCCTCGCTACTGTCCGATTGACGGCTTCGACGGT
>NZ_JCBCUW010000129.1:0-1113 GCF_059862525.1 Pseudomonas sp. MF08875 | reverse complement strand
GGCGGTTGCAGGATCTGAGTGCAACACGGTTATTGAATTGAAGCGGGAGCATCATGCCGCATCACCACGGCTTCTTGCATCACTTCGCCCATCACCTCGATCGGGCATTTGAAGTCGAAGCGTTTGCGCGGTCGCATATTCAGTTGCAAAGCGATGGCGTCCAGGGCTTCCTGACTATGCACCGACAAGTCCGTGCCCTTGGGCAGGTACTGGCGGATCAGTCCATTGATGTTCTCATTGCTGCCGCGTTGCCAGGGGCTGTGCGGGTCGCAGAAGTAGATCGCCACCCCGGTCCGCTGGGTGATCTCGGCGTGCCGCGCCATCTCCCGGCCCTGGTCGTAGGTCATGCTCTTGCGCACCGCCAGCGGCATGCCATTGAGCGCCGCACTGAAGCCCTCCAGCGCCGAGGTCGCCGTCGCGTCGGCCATCTTGATCAGCATCAGGTAGCCGCTGGTACGCTCCACCAAGGTGCCCACCGCCGAGGCATTGGCCTTGCCCTTGATCAGGTCGCCCTCCCAATGGCCTGGCATCAGCCGGTCTTCGACCTCCGGCGGGCGCACGTGGATGCTGAGCATTTCAGGGATCTGGCCGCGCCGATCGACGCCGCCAGAGCGCGGCCTGCGACTCGTCTTGCCCTGGCGCAGGCAGATGATCAGCTCCTTGCGCAGGCCACCGACCGGCAGGGCGTAGATCGCGTTATAGATCGTCTCGCGGCAGACGTAGGCCTCTCTGAGGCTGGGTATGTTCATGCTGCGCAGCTTGCCGGCAATCTGCTCGGGAGACAAACCCTCACGCAGCATATGGACGACCAGCTCGAAGCGCTCACTGCCCGGCAGCAGCTTGCACTGAGGCCTGCAGACCTGGCGGCGGACCTGCATCTGCTGCTGGGCAGCACAGGCCTGGTAGCGGGTGCCAGGGGCCCGGTTGCGGCGCAGCTCCCGGCTGATGGTCGAGGGGGAGCGGCCGAGCATCCGGGCAATTCGCCGCTGGCTGAAACCTTGGGCAAGGCCGAGTTGAAGGGTCGCACGTTCGGGGATACTGAGTTCGTGATAGGACATAGTGGCAGCACCGTACCGGAAAGGTCAGGTGTTGCACTCAGTTTTTGCGGCCGCC
>NZ_JCBCUW010000128.1:0-1114 GCF_059862525.1 Pseudomonas sp. MF08875 | reverse complement strand
GGCGGCGGCGAAAACTGAGTGCAACACCTGACCTTTCCGGTACGGTGCTGTCCCTATGTCTTATTCCGAACTCAGCGTTGAAGAGCGCGCCACCATTCAAATCGGTCATGCCCAAGGTTTCAGCCTGCGCGGGATTGCCTGCTTGATCAACCGATCCCCTTCGACCATCAGCCGGGAGCTGCGCCGCAATCGAGATGCCTGTGGCGGCTACTCGGCCCGCGTGGCCCAGCAGCAGATGCAGGCCCGCCGTCAGGTGTGTCGACCGAAGCAAAAGCTGTTGCCGGGTAGCGAGCGCTTCGAATTGGTGGCGCATATGCTGCGTGAGCGTTTGTCTCCCGAGCAGATTGCCGGCAAGCTGCGCAGCATGAATATTCCCAGCCTCAGAGATGCCTACGTCTGTCGCGAGACGATCTATAACGCGATCTATGCCTTGCCAGTCGGCGAGCTGCGTAAAGAGCTGATCATCTGCCTGCGCCAAAGCAAGACGATGCGCAGGCCGCGCTCTGGCGGCGTGGATCGGCGCGGTCAGATCCCTGAGATGGTCAGTATTCATGTACGTCCGCCGGAGATCGAAGACCGACTGATGCCAGGGCATTGGGAAGGCGACCTGATCAAGGGCAAGGCCAACGCCTCGTCTGTAGGTACGCTGGTGGAGCGCACCAGTGGCTACCTGATGCTGGTGAAGATGAACGACGCGACGGCGACCTCGGCGATGGAAGGCTTCAGTGCAGCGCTCAATGGCATGCCGCTGGCGATGCGCAAGAGCATGACCTACGACCAGGGCCGAGAAATGGCGCGGCATGCTGAAATCACCCAGCAGACCGGGGTGGCGATTTACTTCTGCGACCCGCACAGCCCTTGGCAGCGCGGCAGTAACGAAAACATCAATGGCCTGATCCGCCAGTACCTGCCCAAGGGCACGGACTTGTCGGTGCATAGCCAGGAGGAACTGGATGCCATCGCACTGCAACTGAACATGCGCCCCCGTAAGCGCTTCGACTTCAAGTGTCCGATCGAGGTTATGGACGAGGTGATGCAGGAAGCTATGGCTATGCGGCATGATGCTCCAGCTTCAATTCAATAACCGTGTTGCACTCAGCTCCTGTAACCGCCC